>DATEMW010000217.1:0-2290 GCA_035275385.1 Candidatus Methylomirabilota bacterium
GACCGCGAAGTGCGCGATCGTGGAGCGCGGGATGGTCCAGACCACCGACGAATATCACGTCGACGGGCGGCCTCTGCGGATCCCGGTGATCGACATCAAGGAAGTGAGCGCCGGCGGCGGCACCATCGCGTGGATCGACGCAGGCGGCGCCCTGACGCTCGGCCCGCAGAGCGCCGGCGCCGACCCCGGACCGGTCTGCTACGCGCGCGGCGGCCAGGCGCCGACCGTGACCGACGCGAACCTGGTGCTCGGCCGCATCGACGCCCCACGCTTCCTCGGCGGCACGATGCCGCTCGATCTCACGAGCGCCGTGCGCGCGATCGACGACACGATCGGCGGCCCGCTGGCGCTCGGGCGTACAGCTGCGGCGGCCGGTATCGTCAGGCTGGCCGACGTGAAGATGGCCCTGGCGGTGCGGAGCATCACCACCGAGCGCGGCCTCGATCCGCGCGACTACGCCTTGCTCGCCTACGGCGGAGGCGGTCCGCTTCACGCCGTCGCCATCGCGCGCGAGCTCGGCATCCCGCGCGTGGTCGTGCCGCCCTCGCCCTCGACGTTCTCGGCGTGGGGGATGCTGGCGACCGACCTTCGGCACGATCTCGTGCGCACCGTGCTGGCGCCGCTCGATCAGACCGACGCCGGCTGGGCCGAGGCCCGATACGACGAGATGCGGCGGGAAATCGCGACGCTTTTGCCGGGCGCCGGTGCCCCCGTCCTGCGCCGGGCCGTCGATCTGCGCTACCTCGGTCAGGAGCACACGGTCACGATCGCCCTCGAGACGCTCGACGACTGGACCAAGCTCCGCGCCCAGTTCGACGAAGCTCACGACCGTGCCTATGGCTACGCCGCGCCCGACGTCGACATCCAGCTCCTGAACTTGCGGCTCTCGGTCGTCTTCCCCCTCGAGCCCCCGCGCCTGGCCACGCTCGAGCGCCGCGCCACCGGCGCACCGCCCTTTGAAACGCGCAAGATCTACTCGAGCGTGGCCGGTGACGCGCTCGAGTACCGCGTGTATCAGCGCGAAGCGCTGCGTCCCGGCGACCAGCTGAAGGGGCCGGCCGCGATCGAAGAGCCGGGCACGACGACGATCATCGACACCGCGGACACGCTCTCGATCGAGAGCCATGGCTGTCTGATCGTCGAGGTAAAGTAGGCCGATGCTCAGGCGCGCCATACTCTCAACCCTCACCGTGCTCATGGCGGTCGGTCCGCCGGGCGCGATCGCCCAGAGCCAGGACGGGGAGAAACAAGCGATCCAAAAAGTGATCGAGAGCTTTGGTAGCGCCATCAACCGTGCGGATCTCCCGATGCTCATGGGTCACATCGCCGACGATGCCGTCATCGACTCCAGGATCGCGCGAGGGAAGGTCAGCAAGCAGAAATACGCGGACGCCATGGCGCGCGCGTTCGAGAAGCATGCAATCGTCGCCTTTGAGATTCGTCACATCAAGATCACGATGATCGATGCGACCCGTGCGACCGTCCTTGCTGCCATCTATCCGATGACGCCGACACAGCGCTTCGGCTATGACCACGAGTGGAAGCTCGAAAAGCGAGACGGGCTCTGGCTCATCGTCGAGACGGCGTATCGAACGAAACCAGGGGAGCCGGTGAAGCCGATCGAGCTGGCCCGGCGTGCAGCGTGAATCGCCCCGACGCGCACGTGAAGCCTAAGCCCGTCACCGACACGGTCACGGTCGAGATCATCCGCGCGGCGCTGAACGCGGCCGCCGAGCGCATGCGGATTACTCTGATCAAGACGGCCTACAACCACATCATCAGCGAGAGCCTCGATTTCGGCTGCGCGATCTTCGACCCCGACGTGCAGATGATCGCCCAGGGGATCGGGCTCCCGGTGTTCCAGGGGCACCTCGGGTTTCCGATCCAGGCCACCATCGCCGACCGCGGCGTCGAAGCGTTTCGCGAGGGCGACGTCTTCATTCACAACGACCCGTACACCGGAAACGGCAACCATCTGAACGACGTTGCGATGAGCGCGCCTGTGTTCTGGGAGGGGCGTCTCGCCGGGTTCGTAGCCGTGAAGGCGCACTGGACCGACGTGGGCGGCCCGGTGCCGAGCTCGATGCAGGTGGGCTCGACCGATTTTCGCCAGGAGGGGCTGCGCTTCCGCTCCGTGCGCCTCGTCAACCGGGGCGAGCTCAACGAAGAGGTGATGCGGATCATCGCCGGCAACATCCGCACCGAGAGCGGCACGCTGAAGGACATCCAGGCGATGCTCGCGGTGTGCCGCGCCGGCGACCAGTTCTTCCGCGAGGTGCTGGCGAAATAC
>DATEMW010000218.1:0-3922 GCA_035275385.1 Candidatus Methylomirabilota bacterium
CGCGCACGGCCGACACGCTGACGCCGAGGCCGGCGAGCACGTCCGTCGCGGCACGCACCGCGGCGGCCACCTCGGTATCGACTCCGTCGAAGTAATAGTTCTCGGGAATGCCGAGGCGCAGCGCCGAGATGGAACCGTCCAAAAGCCGCTGGTAGTACGGAACTCCGCGGCGGCTCGACGTCGGATCGCGCGCGTCGTAGCCGGCGATCGTCTCGAGCAGCAGCGCCGTGTCGGCGACCGTCCGGGTCAAGGGCCCGAGGTGATCCATCGACCACGACAGCGGCATAGCGCCGGCGCGGCTCACCCGCCCGTACGTCGGCTTCAGGCCCACGACGCCACAGCAGGCCGCCGGCAGCCGGATCGAGCCGCCGGTGTCGCTACCGAGTGTTCCGAGGGCGAAGCCGGCGGCGACCGCGGCTGCCGAGCCGCTGCTCGAGCCGCCGGCGCAGTGCCCCGGCTTCCACGGGTTGTGCACGTCGCCGTGATGGGCGTTGTCGCCGAACGGGCCCATCGCGAGCTCGGTCATGTTGAGCTTGCCGAGCGTGACGGCACCGGCCTCGCGCAGGCGCGCGGTCGCCGTGCACTCGATCGTCGGCGCGAAATACTCGCGCGTCTTCGTCCCGCACGAGGTCGGCAGGCCCGGGACGTGGCAGAGGTCCTTGTAGGCGAGCGGGACGCCGTGCAGCGGGCCGCGGCTCCGTCCGGAGGCGAGCTCAGCCTCGAGCGCGCGCGCCGAGGCCAGAGCGCCTTCCGGATCGAGCGTGATGAAGGCGTGGATGCGTCCGTCGAGCCGCTCGATGCGCGTCAGGCACTCGCGAGTCGCCTCGACCGGTGAGATCTTGCGCGCGGCGATCGCGCGCCCGAGCGTCTCGACGGTCCACTCAGTCACGAGGCTCGTCGGGGGGCGCCGCCTCGCCCTCGAGCGCCAGCACGAAGCCGGCCGGCTCCTCGGCGATCGCGAGATCCGCCGCGGCCCGTTCGATGGCGGCCGCGAGACCGGCGGCATCGGCGTTCACGCGATTCTGCGGATCGCTCATCACGGGCGGATGATAGCACCGGCCGTCACGGGCGTCGGCCGAATGCCGCCGGCATCGGGCTCTCGAAGCTCATCCGACGGCCGCCGGGATGCACGAAGGCGAGCCGCGTCGCGTGCAGCGCCAGACGCTTGAGCGGATCCGTTCCGGCACCGTACTGCGCATCGCCGACGATCGGATGCCCTGCGGCGGCGAGCTGCGCTCTCAGCTGAGCGCGCCGGCCCGTCACGAGCCGGAGCTCGAGCCAGGTCGTGGCGCGCCGGCGCTCGAGCACGCGATAGCGCGTGATCGCCGACTTGCCGTCGCCTCGCTCCACGGCGCGCACGCGCAGCGAGCGATCTTCGACGAGCCGAGAGACCAGCGAGCCCGCGGACTGCGCCATCACGCCCTCCACCAGCGCCACGTACACCCGCTCGGCCGTGCGCGCGGCGAACTGCGCCTGCAGATGCTCCTTGGCCCTCTCGGACTTCGCGAACACGATGAGGCCGGACGTCTCGCGATCGAGGCGATGCACGATGAAGAGACGCGACGATCGCGGCCCGCGGGCGGCGGACCAGTCGCGCAGCAGCCGATAGGCGGTCCGCTCGCGCTCCCGCTCCGTGGCGATCGTCAAGAGCCCGGAGGGCTTGTCGATGACCAGCACGTCGTCGTCTTCGTGGATCAGACTCAGCGGACAATCCGCGGCGGCGGGCGTGGTCAGCGCGATCCGGTCGTTCCCGTCCACCTCGACGTCGCCGCGCGCGACGGCGACGTCGTTGACCCGCACGCGCGAGGTCGCGAGCCACTGCCTGAGGCTGCGTCGCGACGCCTCGGGATAGAGCGCCTGCAGCCGGTCGATGAGCCGCATGGGCTCAGGGTAAAGCAGCGGCGGCGGACCTGACGAGGGCGGTCACCGACCCACCCCGGGGTTGCCAATCCGCCCGGGGTCGAGGTGCCTGGGGCCCCGCAGAATCAACCACTTATCGGTGGCGTGAACGATGCACGAACCCCCGTATCGACGGAGGTGCTTCATGACGACTTGCCGATGCGGGGGGCTTCTCACGCTGGACAAGGCTCACATCTCCGAGGCGCGGCGCTTCGCGTGCCTGGCCACGACGCGGCTCGCCTGGAAGTGCCGTCTCTGCGGGCACTCGCTCTGGCTCGACCAATCGATGAGCCCGGAGGACCTCGACGCTCCGCTCGAGACCGTAGAGGCCAAGCCTGTCGCATAGTTGTCGGCCGGGGACGGCCGACCCGAGCAATCCCCTTAGGATGCGGGGGCGCCGGAGCGATAATCTGAAGGAGATGCGCGACACGCGGGCGCCGGGTCGCATTCTGGTCGTCGACGACGAGCCGGATCTCGTCACGATCCTCACCAAGTATTTCTCCGAAGCGGGCTACGCCGTCGACGCGGCTGCTCACGGCGGGGACGCGCTCATCGCCGTCTCGCACTATCGCCCCGACGTCGTCGTGCTCGACGTCATGATGGAGGGCCTCAACGGCGTGCAGGTCCTCGAGCGCATCCGGGCGCTCGACCCGGCAATCCGCGTGATCATGATCTCGGGCAGCACCGACGCGTCGCTCAAGCCGAGGGCCATGGAGATGGGCGCGTTCGCCTACGTGGCCAAGCCCGTCGGCCTGGGCCAGCTCCATCAGACCGTTGCCGCCGCGCTCGGCATGACCGATCCCCTCGCTCCGCCGCACGCCTGATCGCCGCGCGCGACTCTACGAGTCGCCGCACACGGATCACCCAGCCGCGCCGCGCTCGTATTACCCTGTCTTCGCGGATACGATCAGGGCAACCCTCGAAGCGGCCCGTAAACGAAAAGTCAGCACGTGATCCGACTGCTCGGCTGGAAGCGACTGGTTTTGATCGCGGTGATCGTCGCCGTGGTCGCCACGCCGTTCGTCTACTCCTCGATCGAGCTCGCCCGATTCGAGCGCGCCGATGCCCGCCGCGCGACATTCATTTACGCGGCCGGCCAGAGCCTGGCACCCGGCGTTCACGTCCAGCGCGTCGGTCTGGCGGCGACACTCGGCCGCCTGGGATACGTCGAGACGCGCTCTGCGCCGTCGTCCCCAGGTCAGTTCCGGCGCGGCGGCGGCAGCTGGGACATCTATCTGCGGACCGGCCAAGCCGGCGGCGGCCCGCTCATCCGGCTGCAGCTCGCCGACGAGCGGATCACCAGCGTCACGCGCGCCGGCCAGGACGTCGCCGGCGCCACGCTCGAGCCCGAGGTGCTCTCGAGCGCGACCGGCCCGGGCGAAGAGCACAAGCCCGTGCGGTTGGAGGAGATGCCCAAGGTGCTGATCAACGCGGTCCTCGCCGCGGAGGACCACCGGTTCTTCGAGCACGGCGGCGTCGACCTGCGCGCGCTCGCGCGCGCGGCGTGGGCCAACCTGCGCGCGGGCCGCGTCAAGGAAGGCGGCAGTACGATCACCCAGCAGCTCGTGAAGGTGCGCCTGCTCAACCCAAAGCGGACCTTCTTTCGCAAGCTGCGCGAGGCGTGGCTGGCCGCGCTGGTGGAGGCGCGCTACTCGAAAGAACGAATCCTCGAGGCCTACCTGAACGAGATCTATCTGGGCCAGCGCGGGTCCATCGCCATCCGGGGCGTCGGGTCGGCGGCGCGCGCCTACTTCGGCAAGGAAGTCCATCAGCTGACGACGCCCGAGGCGGCGCTGATCGCGGCGATCATCCGCGGCCCGAACGTCTACTCGCCCGCCGTCGATCCCGACCGCGCGCGCGATCACCGCAACATCGTGCTCGGTCAGATGCGCGATCTGAAGATGATCACGGCCGACGAGTACGAGCGCTCGCGCCGGACGCCCGTCAAGGTCCGCTCGCTCGTGAGCCCCGGACAGTCGGCGCCGTACTTCGTCGACTACGTTCGCCAGGAGCTCGAGCAGCG
>DATEMW010000219.1:0-4926 GCA_035275385.1 Candidatus Methylomirabilota bacterium
GGCGCCCTCGACCAGCGAGATCATGCGATCGAGGAACGCCTCGCCCGGATCCGCGGTGACCTCGACGATGAGCCAGTCCGACAGCACCTGCGTGCCGCCGGTGACCGAGCTGCGGTCGCCGCCGCTCTCGCGGATCACCGGAGCGCTCTCGCCGGTGATCGCGGATTCGTTCACCGACGCGACGCCCTCGACCACGGTTCCGTCGGCGGGGATGAACTCACCCGCCTCGACCAGGACGTACTGTCCCTTGCGCAGGCTCGACGCCGAGACGAGCTCGAATCGAGCGCCTCGCTCGGCCTTCGCCAGCCGCCTGGCCTGCAGATCGCGTCGCGCCTTGCGCAGCGACGCCGCCTGCGCCTTGCCGCGCCCCTCGGCCATCGCCTCGGCGAAGTTTGCGAACAGCACCGTGAACCAGAGCCACACCGAGACCCAGAAGATGAACCACGCCGGCGCCTCACCCTGACCGACCATCGCCTGTCCCCACAAGAGCGTGGTCAGGATGGAGCCCACGTACACGACGAACATGACGGGATTGCGCAGCTGGCGCCGCGGCGTCAGCTTGCGGAAGGAGTCGACGATCGCCTGCCTGACGATCGTCGCATCGAACAGTGAACGCGCCCTTACCGTGCCAGCCATGGCTTCCTCACCTCACTTCGCGGCGATGAGAGTCAGATGCTCGACGATCGGTCCGAGAGCCAGCGCGGGCACGAACGTCAGGGCGCCGACCAGCAGCACCACGCCGACCAGCAGCCCCACGAAGAGCGGCGTGTGCGTCGGCAGGGTGCCGGCGCCGACCGGCACGATCTTCTTGCGGGCGAGCGCGCCGGCGATCGCCAGCACCGGCACCGCCAGCCAGTAGCGGCCGAAGAGCATGCAGAACCCGAGCGCCGTGTTGTAGAACGGCGTGTTCGCGGAGAGGCCCGCGAACGCGCTGCCGTTGTTGTTCGACGCCGAGGAAAACGCGTAGAGGATCTCGCTGAAGCCGTGGATGCCAGGATTCGCGATCCCGGCCTTCCCGGCCGCCGTGACGACGCCGATCGAGGTCCCGATCAGCACGAGGGCCGGCGTGATCAAGATGACCAGCGAGGACATCTTCATCTCGTACGATTCGATCTTCTTGCCGAGATACTCCGGCGTGCGCCCGACCATCAACCCCGCCACGAAGACCGCGATGATGGCAAACATGAGCATGCCGTAGAGCCCGGAGCCCACGCCGCCGTAGATGACCTCTCCGAGCTGCATGAGCCACATCGGGACGAGGCCGCCGATCGGCGTGAACGAATCGTGCATCGCGTTCACCGAGCCGTTCGACGCCGACGTCGTCGCGGTCGCCCACAGCGCCGAGTTGGCGATGCCGAACCGCACTTCCTTCCCTTCCATGTTGCCGCCCGATTGTAGGGCGCTCGCGGTGTGGTCGACGCCCTGCTTGGCGAATACGTGACCGTTCTGCTCGGCCACTACGCACACCACCAGCAGCGCGACGAAGATGATCGTCATGGCGGCGAGCACCGCCCAGCCTTGTCGCGGGTCCTGCACCATCACGCCGAACGTGTAGCAAAGCGCGGCGGGAATGAGCAGGATCGAGAGCACCTCCAGGAAGTTCGAGAGCGGCGTCGGGTTCTCGAGCGGATGCGCCGAGTTCACGTTGAAGAACCCGCCCCCGTTCGTCCCGAGCTGCTTGATCGCGATCTGCGAGGCGGCCGGCCCGACCGCGATGACCTGCTCGGTCAAGGTCGACTTCTTCGGCTTGCCGTCCTTGTCGGTCACCGGCTCGTCGTATTGGGTCGGCTGCACCACCGCGACCTTCGCGGACGGCCCGAACGTCTGCACCACGCCCTGTGAGACGAGCGCCAGCGCCAGCACGAACGAGAGCGGCAGCAGGACGTAGAGCGTGCTCCGCGTGAGATCGACCCAGAAGTTTCCGATCGTCTCGACGGAGCGGCGCGCGAACCCTCGGATCAGCGCCACCGCCACGGCCATGCCGGTCGCCGCCGACACGAAGTTCTGCACGGTCAACGCGAGCATCTGCGTGAGATAGCTCATCGTCGTCTCGCCGCCGTACCCCTGCCAGTTGGTGTTCGTCGCAAAGCTCACGGCGGTGTTGAACGAGGAATCCGGAGACACCGCGCTCAAGCCCGCCGGATTCAGCGGCAATACGCCCTGCAGACGCTGGAGCGCATAGACCACAAGGAGCCCAGCGACATTGAAGAGCAGCATCGTCAGCGCGTAGGTCTTCCAACCCATCTCGAGCTCTGGCGCGATGCCCGAGATCTTGTAGATGAGCCGCTCGAGCCATCCGAGCGTCCGGCCGAGCACGATCGGCCGCCCCTCGTACACACGCGCCATGTACGCGCCCAGCGGCTTGGCCAGGAGGAGAAGCACGATCAGATAGAACCCCAGCTGGAGGATCGCGTTGGCAGTCATGCGAACATCTCCGGCTTGAGCAGCGCCAGCACGAGGTAGATCAAGAGCCCCAGCGAAACGATCCCACCGACGAGATAGAGCAGTGGCATCGCGACCTCCTACACCCGCGCACAGAGCTTGACGAACACCCAGGTGAGGCCGAAGAAGAGCACGCTCAGTCCGATGTAGAGCCCGTCCGCCCAGTCCATGCTGATCCTCCAATCACGAACGATAGGCGCTCCCCGTCTCAAGAAACCGTCAAGATCCCGTGCCCCGGCATAAAAGCTCCGTCAAGACGACACCACCCCTTGGCCTAAGTCCTGCGACACAGCCTTTAGAGTGCCGCGCAGGCCCTGGGCGCTACACTATGGTCGTGGGCACCGACCGGCCAGACCCCGAAGCGCTCCTGGCCCGAGTCAAGGCAGAGGAAGCGCGCCAGCGCCGCGGCAAGCTGAAAGTGTTCCTCGGCGCGGCCGCCGGGGTGGGCAAAACCTACGCGATGCTCGAGGCCATCCGCGAGCAGAGGCTCGACGGCGTCGACGCGATCATCGGCTACGTCGAGACGCACGGCCGTGCCGAGACCGACGCGCTGCTCGAGCGCCTCGAGATCCTCCCGCCGAAGACGGTCGACTACCGCGGCGCCGCCCTGCGTGAGTTCGATCTCGACGCCGCCCTCGCGCGCCGCCCCACACTGATCCTGGTCGACGAGCTCGCTCACACGAACGCCCCGGGCTCGCGGCACGCCAAGCGCTGGCAGGACGTCGTCGAGCTGCTCGACGCGGGCATCAACGTCTACACCACGATGAACGTGCAGCATCTCGAGACGCTCAATGACGTGGTGGCGAAGATCACCGGCGTCGTCGTGCGAGAGACCGTGCCCGATTCGGTGTTCGAGCAGGCCGACGAGGTCGAGCTGGTCGACCTTCCGCCCGACGAGCTGCTCGAGCGCTTCAAGGACGGCAAGGTGTACATGCCGGAGCAGGCGGAAGAAGCGGTCAAGAACTTCTTCCGCAAGGGCAACCTGATCGCGCTGCGCGAGCTGGCGCTGCGGCGCACCGCCGAGCGCGTCGACGCGCAGATGCGTGTCTACATGCACGAGCACGCGATCGGCAAGGCGTGGCCGACCGCCGAGCGGCTCCTCGTCTGCATCAGTCCCGGACCGGAATCGGCGCGGCTGGTGCGCGCCGGCAAGCGGATGGCCGACCGCCTCGGCGCGCCGTGGGTCGCCGCCTACGTCGAGACGCCCGCACAGCTCAGGCTGCCGGCCGAGGTCCGCGATCGGGTCACGCAGACCTTGCGCCTGGCCGAGCAGCTCGGCGCCGAGACCGTGCGCTTGCCCGGGGAGAAGATGAGCGAAGCGATCCTGGCGTTCGCTCACGATCGCAACGTGACGAAGATCGTGGTCGGCAAGCCCCGGCGCCGGCTCTGGACGCGGATCTTGATCGGCTCGATCGTCGACGCGCTCGTGCTGGGCAGCGGCGACATCGACATCTACGTGATCAGCGCCGAGCGCGAGCACCAGGCCGTGCCGCCAGGGCCGGTGGTCCGCCGGGCGATCCCGTCGGACTGGGCGCCTTACGGCTGGGCCACGGCAGTCGTCGGACTGGCGACCGGCGCCGCCTGGCTGACCTTACCGTTCTTCGAGCTCGCGAATCTGGTCATGGTCTATCTGCTCGGGATCGTCGTCGTCGCCACCCGCTACGGCCGCGGCCCGTCGCTGATAGCCTCGATCCTGAGCGTCGCCGCGCTGGACTTCTTCTTCGTCCCGCCCGCGTTCACGTTCGCGGTCACCGACATCCGGTACCTGTTCATGTTCTTCGTGATGCTGGTGGTCGGCCTCGTCACCAGCAGCCTCGCGGCGCGGATCCGAATGCAGGCCGACGCCGCTCGCCAGCGCGAGCAACGGACGGCGGCGCTCTACGCGATGAGCCGAGAGCTCGCGAGCACGCGCGGCCTCGATCACCTCCTGGCGATCTCGACCCGGCACATCAGCGAGGTGTTCCGGAGCCAGATCGTGGTGCTCTTGCCCGGCGGCGGCGGCGAGAGCCTGGAGCCCCAGAGCGGTGGCCAGTTCAAGCTCGACTCGAACGAGCTCGGCGTGGCCAAGTGGGTCCACGAGCACCATCAGCCCGCGGGCCTCGGCACGTCCACCCTGCCCGGCGCCGCGGCGCTCTATCTGCCGCTGCAGGCGCCGCGCGGCCCCGTGGGCGTCCTCGGGATCCGCCCCTCCGACCGGCACGCGCTCGACTCGCCGGATCAGCTTCATCAGCTGGAGACGTTCGCGAACCAGACCGCGCTGGCCATCGAGCGCGCGCATCTGGCCGACGAGGCGCAGCAGGCCCAGGTGCGCATGGAGACCGAGCGCCTGCGCAACTCGCTGCTCAGCTCGGTCTCGCACGACCTGAGAACGCCGCTGGCCACGATCAAGGGCGCCGCCACCACCATGCTGGACAACGGCGCGAAGCTCGACGCGCCGACACGCCAGGGGCTGCTGGAATCGGTGCGCGAAGAGGCCGACCGGCT
>DATEMW010000220.1:0-7234 GCA_035275385.1 Candidatus Methylomirabilota bacterium
AGCCACGCGTAGAGCAGATCCACGACCAGGTTGATCAGGACGAAGCTCAGCGCGACGACCAGCACGCAGCCCTGCACCAGCGGAAAATCGCGCGCGAGGATTCCCTGCACCATCAGCGTGCCGACGCCGGGCCAGGCGAACACCGTCTCGGTGAGGACGGCGCCCCCCAGGAGGTACCCGGCCTGCACGCCGACGACGGTGACGATCGGGATGAGCGCGTTCTTGAGCCCGTGACGCAGCACGACCGCGCGCTCCACGACGCCCTTGGCGCGCGCGGTTCTGATGTAGTCCTGTCCGAGCGTCTCGAGCATCGTGCTACGGGTGAGCCGCGCGATGATCGTGACGGACGCCGCCGCCAGGGTGACGGCGGGCAGCGCCAGGTGCACCAGCAGATCGCGCAGGTCGCCTCCACCGTACGGCGCGAACATCCCCGAGGCGGGCAGCCAGCCGAGCCAGAGGGCGAAGATCACCATGAGCACGATGCCGAGCCAGAAGACCGGCATGCTGGCGCCGAAGAGCGAGGCGACCGCGCTGAGCCGATCGAGCAGCGAGTTGGGCCGGACGGCGGACGCGATGCCGAGGGCGAGACCAATGACGGTCGAGAGCACCAGCCCCGCGCCGGTGAGAATCAAGGTCGCCTTGAATCGACCGAGCACTTCGCCGAGCACCGGCCGCTTCATCCAGATCGAGCGCCCGAGATCGCCGCGCACGACGAGCCCGAGCCAGTGGACGTACTGGACGTGCAGCGGCTCGTTCAGACCGAGCTCGGCGCGCAGGCGCTCGAGATCAGCCTGAGTCGCCTGGGAGCCGAGCATGATCTCGGCTGGATCGCCCGGCGACAGGTGCAGCACCATGAAGATGGTGACCGACACGCCCAGCAGCACCGGGACGAGCAGCAACAGACGGCGGACGACGTAGCGTCTCACCGCCGGGGGTCCCTCACTTCAGCGAGATCGTCTCGACGCGCAGGTCGAAGCTCGGGTGGAGCTTGAACCCCTGGACTCGCTTGGCGAGGGCGGCGGTCTGGATCTCGTGGTCGATGAAGATCCACGGCGGATCGTCGACGAGGATCCGCTGGGCTTCGCGGTAGAGGGCGGCGCGCTTGCCCTGATCGGTCGTGAGCCGCGCCTGCTGCAGGAGCTCGTCGAAGCGCTCGTTCTTGTAGAGCGCGCGATTGGGGCCGGCCGGCGTCCACTGGCTCGAGTGGAGCAGCGGGTACATGACCATGTCAGGGTCTTCGTTGCCCGCCATCCACGAGAGCGCGAAGAGCTCTTGCTCCTTCGTCCTGAGCTTGGCGAGGTAGGCGCCCCACTCCATCGTCTGTAAGGTCACCGAGACGCCGACCGCTTTGAGGTTGGACTGGATCACGGTCGACATCGGCACGGGCGATTGCATCCCCGAGCCCGACTCCGGCACCCACAAGGTCGTCGAGAATCCGCTCGGGTAGCCGGCCTCAGCCAGGAGCTTCTTCGCGCGCTCGGGATCGTAGGGATAGGGCTTGAGGCCGGAGTCGGCGCCCCACGTGGCCGGCAGCACCGGGCCGCGCGACAGCGAGCCCGTGCCCTTCAGCACGTCGCGCACGATCGCTTCCTTGTTGACGGCGTAGTTGAGCGCCTGGCGCACGCGCTTGTCGTCGAACGGCTTCCTCTGGTTGTTGATGCCGAGGTACCAGACGTGCGCGCCGACCTGCTTCTGCAAGGTCGCCTTGGGGCTCGACTCGACCTGCGTGACGAAGTCGGGCGGCACGTCGACGATCAGGTCGAGCGAGCCGGTCAAGAGCTCGGTCAGCCGCGCCTGGCCCTCGACGATCGGCCGGTAGACCACGCGATCGATCTTCACCGGATAGCGCCAGTAGCTCGGGTTCTTCTCCAGCACCACGCGCTGGCCGCGATCCCACGCCGCGTACTTGAAGGGCCCGGTGCCGACCGGCTGCAGCGCGTAGTCGGCGCCGAACTTCTTCACGGCCGTCGGGCTCACGATCGATGCCGCGGCGGAGGTCAGGATCGTCAGAAACGATGCGCGCGGCTCTTTCAGCACGAACTCGACCGTGGCCGGGTCGACCACCTCGACCGCCTTGACGTTGCCGAAGAAATAGTTGGCGAAGGGATACTTGCCGAGCTTGTTGAAGGGATGCTCCGGATCGATCTGCCGCTCGATCGAGAACTTCACGGCCTCGGCGGTGAACGGGGTGCCGTCGTGGAACGTGACGCCCCGGCGCAACTTGAAGGTGTAGCGGAGTCCGTCCTTCGAGATCGCCCACGACTCGGCCAGGCCGGCCACGACCTGCGTGCTCTCCTCGGGGAACGTGACGAGCGTCTCCACGATCCGGCGACCGACGCGGTTCGAGTTCAGGTCGGTCACCTGCGCCGGGTCGAGATTCACCGGCTCGGCCACCAGACCGACGAGGAGCGTCCCGGCCGGCTGCGCCCAGGCGGCGACCGCCGGCGCGACCAGACCGATCATCGCGACCACGAGTGCCCGCCACACCACGGCAATCCTCATCGAGCGCCTCCACGATTCCAGCGATTCGTGCGTCGATCGAAGCCGCCAAATTATACGCCGGGCGGGCCGCGCCACCCGCGGGCTCTGCTAGAATTCCCGCGGGAGAGCGCCGTGCCGCGATTCAACGAGTTCTACCTGAACCTGAACCAGAGCTACCTCTTCGCCGAGATCCGGCGCCGGACGAAGGTGTTCACCGACGCGCATCCCGGCGTGCGCGTGGTGGACCTGGGCGTCGGCGACGTGACCCAGCCCCTGCCCGCGGCCGTCGTGCGGGCCATCCACGAGGCCGCCGACGACATGGCGCGCCGCGAGACGTTCAAGGGCTACGGCCCCTACGTCGGCTACGAGTTCCTCCGTGCCGACATCGCCACCCACGACTTCGGCTCGCGCGGCGTGAAGATCGCGCTCGACGAGGTGTTCGTCAGCGACGGCGGAAAGAGCGATAGCGCCAACCTCCAGGAGATCTTCGCCCAGGATTGCGTCGTGGCGCTGATGGACCCCGTCTACCCGGTCTACGCCGACAGCAACGTCGTCGCCGGGCGCAGCGGGCGGGCCGACGAGAGCGGCCGGTACGCCGGGATCGTCTATCTGCCGTGCACCGCCGAGAACCATTTCCAGCCGGCCTTGCCCGACCGTCACGTCGACCTGATCTATCTCTGTTATCCCAACAACCCGACCGGGGCCGTGGCGACGCGCGAGGCGCTCCAGCGCTGGGTCGACTACGCGCGCGCCGAAGACGCCGTGATCCTGTACGACGCCGCCTACGAGGCCTACATCGTCGACGCAGGCGTCCCGCACTCGATCTACGAGATCGACGGAGCGCGCGAGGTCGCGATCGAGTGCCGCAGCTTCTCGAAGAACGCCGGCTTCACCGGGATGCGTCTGGCCTACACGGTCGTGCCGAAGGAGCTGCGCGGCCGCGGTGCTACCGGCAAGACGACGAGCCTCAATGCGCTGTGGACGCGCCGCACGTCGATGAAGTCCAACGGCCCGCCCTACATCATCCAGAAAGCGGCCGCGGCGGTCTACACGCCCGAAGGACAGAAGCAGGTCCGCGCGCTGATCGATTTCTACATGGAGAATGCGCGGATCATCGCCGCCGGCCTGACCGCCGCGGGCTTCACCGTCTACGGCGCGCGCAACGCGCCCTACATCTGGGTGCGCGCGCCGCGCGGGGTGGCGTCCTGGGATTTCTTCGACTCGGTCCTCGAGCGGGCCAACGTGGTCGGCTCGCCGGGCGCGGGGTTCGGTCCGAGCGGAGAGGGCTACTTCCGGTTGACCGCGTTCGGCTCGCGCGAAGCCACCCAAGAGGCGATCGAGCGTATCAAGACGCGGATGTAAGCGCGCTGCGTCCCATCTCCCCGCCCTCGCGAGCCGGCAGCGCCGTGAGCGTCTCGGCGAGCAGGCCCGCCGCGGCCGGCGCCAGCCGATGCTTACGCGAGAGCTCGAGGACGGTCTGGTACAGCTGGGAGTAGCGCACGACCGTAGCGGGCGCGTCGCTCGCCTCCACGTGACACAGCGGATGGGTGAACACGACGATCGACTCCACCCACCGGAGCGTCGAGGCCGCCATCTCCGGATGCCGCTCGCTCAGGAAGTATCGGATCGCGCACGCGCCCGAGTTGACGTGGCGGCCGATGTCCTCGCGGTGGTCCCCATCGACGGACCAGCTATTTCCCCAGCAGCGGATATGCCCCGCAATGCTCTTGGTCTCGATCACGACCACGCCGCAGGGTCCGATCAGCACGTGATCGATCGTACCGCGCGCCACGCCGAGCGCGACGTCGTTGACGAGCCAGTAGTCGTCCGTGAGCCCGCTGAGCAGGTCCGCCACCAGGCGCTCGTCGCGGCGGCCGTGGCGCACGCTTCGCAGCAGACGTGTGACGGACCGGCCGAGCCGCGCCGCGATGAGGACGGCGGCGAGCCCGAGACCCAGGCGCAGCATGGTCGGATGACAGAAGCCGGCGCCGGCATCGCAGACGACGAGGGCGACGCCGACGATCCCGAGCCCGAGCACGCCGAGCAGCGCCGCCCACAGCCGCTGCTCGCGGCTCCCTCCGTAGCTGCCGCCGACTCGCACCAAACGCATGTCAGCTCGGCGGCGTCCAGGCCACGCGCGACTCGGCGTCGTTGAGCGGCGCGGCGAATTCGGCGGACGGCTTCGGGCGAGCGCGCGCCTCGCCGAGCACGACGCCGACCGACCGGCTTGCCTCGGCGGCAAAGAGCCGCACCATGCCGACGGTCGTGCGCTCGTCGAAGATCGCGAGCAGGATCGCGTCCTCGTCCACCGTCGAGACGTGCATCGACCGCTTGCTGCCCTCGTGGAAGAGCACCGAGAACTCCGGCTCGCCGAGCAGCTGGGCCATCGCGGCGGTCGAGCTGAACGCGGCGGCGGCGAGCGCCGAGATCGATACCGCGTCGAGGGCTGGCGCCGCGCCTTCCATCGCCACGAGCTGACCGCCGCGATCGATCAAGAGCGCTTCCGCGGCGCTCGACTCCCGCAGAAAATGCGTCAGGATCTCGCGGATCCGCGCCGAGTCTTGCTCCTGGATGACAGTGTTACGAGGCTTCATCGCGCTTCTCCCGGCCGACGCCGAACTCGCTGGCGAGCGCCATGCGCGACACGGTATTCAGCGTGTCGAAGACTCCTTGGCCGCCGATGGCCGAGGCTTCGAAGCACGGCACGCGCGTGGCCCGGCGGTTGAGGACGAACTCGAGATAGGTCACCGGCGCCAGGTTCGGCAGGTCGCGCTTGTTGTACTGCAGCACGTACGGGATCTCGTCCAAGGTCGAGTCGTACTCGCGAAGGTTGGCTTCTAGATTTCGGAAGCTCTCGACGTTTTCGCGCAGGCGGTCGAACTGCGAGTCGGCGACGAATACCAGGCCGTCGGCGCCGCGCAGGACGAGCCGCCGCGTGGCGTTGTACTGCACCTGCCCGGGCACCGTGTAGAGCTGGAAGCGGGTCTGGAACCCGCGCACGGTGAGGGCCGAGACCGGCAGGAAGTCGAAGTAGATCGTCCGGTCGTCGCCGGTCGCCAGCGAGATCATGTTCCCGCGGTTGGCATTGGGCAGGCACCGGTGGATGTAGTGGAGGTTGGCGGTCTTTCCCGCCATGCCCGGGCCGTAGTACACGATCTTGAAGTCGATCACTCGGTTGGCGTAGTTGATCACCGACACGGCTCACGCCCCCATCAGGGCGCCGAGTCGCGATGCGGCGCGGTCGAGCTCGATGCGCGCGAGGCCCGGCCGATCCACGCGTCCGACGCCCATCAGCATCGTGACGTGGCCCGACGCGCCGCTCAGCGCGCGCAGGACCAGCCGATGCGTTCCGAGCTTCAGAATGACCGAGGTGATGGCGCCGATCTCGGCGCCGTCGAGCGCCAGGTGCAGATCGCGCGCGAAGCGGGCGAGCGGGAGCGCGTCGAGCGAGCGCGGCAGGAACAGGCACGCGCTGAGCGCTCCGGCGTGGTCGCGGAGCAGGGTCGGCGCCACCGGACCGAACGCCGTCAACGTACCCGCCACCTCGCGGACGGCCGCCGGCACGGTCGCGGCGCGCAGCTCGATCCCCGAGCCCGGATCGCTCGAGGGGCCGGAATGCCGGCCGTTCGCCGCGCCGAGCTGCGCTTCGCGCGCCGCCGTCCGCGACAGGCGCTCGAGCCAGGCCAGCGACCCGCGCGAGGCGACCGCCGTCAGCAAGATCGCGCCGGCGCCGGGAGAGCCAAACGGGGTGAGCACGACCGTCGCCTGGTCCGCTGTCAACGTCGCCTGGGTGACCGGCTCGGGCAGGCGCCGATCGCCCAGGAACGGCACGATCCGCGCCGCCGTGCGCACGACGGAGTCTTCGCTGAGCGTCGGCGCGACCACCGTGACCAGGGTGGCCTCGGCGCCGTCGCGCTGGCCGATCTCGAGTCCGTTCAGCAGCGGCGCGAGGAAAGCCGCGATGCGTCGCGCCGGTTCGCCGCGACTGCTGCGGGCCGTCGTTTCGCCGTTTGTGTGCGACGGTGCGGCCACGACCGGCGCCGCGGCTTCGTCCGGCGTTACGAGCTCTTCGCGTGCTGCGTCTCGTACGCGCGTCACGGGTTGCTCGCGCGTCGCGAGCTCGTTGTCCGGTGCCGCGGCTTCGACCGCAAGGCGCGCATGGCCGGCCGAGGCCGGCGGCGCGAGATCGGGATCCGATGCCGTCTCTAGATCGAGATCTAGATCTGGATTCGGCTCCGGCGCCACGTCAGTTACCTCTTCGTGCTCGAGCGTCGGCTCCACCGCCACGCGACCGACGTCCACGGACGCCTCGATCTTTGGCGACACGCTGCCGGCTTCAGCGAGTGCCTCAGCCTTCGGCGCCGCGCCCTTGGCTTCGGCCGCGCCGGAGGGCGTCGGCGCGTGCGGCTGGAATGGCGCCGGGAACTCTTCGATCGCCTGCACGTCGACCGGCGGAGTCGAGAGCGCCAGCAACGCGGGCGGGATCTGCGGGATCACCTCGTCGAGCGGCAGCAGCAACGAGCCGTCGGGCAAGCGATCCGCGATCTCTTCGTGGGTCAGCGCAAGCTCGTCGAGCGGGAACTGATCGGCGACGATCTCCCACCGGACGGGCGCGAGCGCTTCACCCAGATGCGGCAGGAGCAGATTTCGGGGCACCAGCAACGAGACACCGGGCCGCAGCGTGTCGTTGAGCCCGTCGCGGCCGCGCGTGAACATCTCGACCGGCAGCTGCTCGGCGATGCGAACGAACGGC
>DATEMW010000221.1:0-3922 GCA_035275385.1 Candidatus Methylomirabilota bacterium
GAACAGCAGGGTCAGGTCCGGCATGATGCCGCCCGTCGCGCGCGTGTTGAGCTCGCGGATCAGGTCGGGATCGACGCCGCGGCCGTAGCCCTGGTAGGCCACCGTCGCGTCGGCGTACCGATCGCAGAGCACGACCCGGCCACGATCGAGCCACGGGCGGAGCTTCTCGGTGACGTGCTGCTGGCGCGCCGCCATGAACAGGAAGACTTCGACGAGGGGCTGCGGATGGACACCCGGGCGCTCGAACAGGCGGCGCACGGCCGCTCCCAGCCGCGTGCCGTCTGGCTCCCGTGTGCGCTCGACCTTACGACCGCGCCGACGAAGCCATCGCTCGAGCCGCATCATCTGGGTCGTTTTGCCCGACCCTTCGACACCCTCGAGCGTGATCAAAACACCGCTCACGCTTCCAGCAACCTCCGATTGCTGGTCACTCTAGCACGGCCGCCCGGTGGCCGCTGCGCGGCTGGGAAGTCGCTGCCGCCGGAACGAAGCCTACTTCTTCTCGGGCTTTTCGACCTTCAGCGGGCGGACGGTGGTCTCGGCCAGCCGCGGCGTCGGGATCGCGACGTCGGCGGCGTCGAGCTTGGTCTTGATGATCTTGTCGTCGAGCTTGTCCTTGATTTTCTTGTCGTCGAGCGCGCTCACGCCATCCGCCAGCTTCTTGGACTGGCTCAAGCCATCGAGACTCTGACCTGGGCTGTCGCTGCCGGGGCCCGAATCGTCGCCCTTCCGGCTGACCTTGTCCTTGCGGTCGCCCTTGTCGCCTTTGTCGCCCTTCTCCGCCTTCTCGACCTTGCCGTCGCGCAACGCGCTATGCGATGCCGCGTCCAGCACGGCCTGCCGCACGGCGTGCCGCACCGCCGGCTCCTGGCTGGAGGCCGGCGCGCTCTTGGGGACGATCCAGAACTCCGCGGAGAGCTGTCGCGCCGCCTCCGGCGTGATGCTCTTGGGCGCGGAGAGCAGTGAGCCGCTCGCGGTGACGGTCTGCAGTGGATGCAGCGAGACCGCACGCCCCACGACGGCGTGGGTCGTCTGATCCAGCCGCTTGACGTCGATCAGACCGCGGAGAAGAGTGATGTTCGACCGGGCGGCGCCGTTCTCCTGCACCACTTCCGCGACGACCACCGTGCCGCGAATCGCCGTGATCGTGTTCGGCGTCTTGATCTCGACCGATTCGCCCGGCTTCATCAGCGCCTTGGAGACCGCCACCGAGATTCGCCCCGACTGGAGCTCGATGGTCGACACGTTCGGCATCTCGGTGATGGTCAGCACCGAGCGCTCGCGCGCCGTCACGGTGGCCTTGCCGCCGAGCAGCACGCGCACGACCGAGTGCTCCGCCGTGGTGATCCGGTCGTGGAGATAGACGTCGTCCTTGAATCGCAGCTCCTGCGTCTGGAGCGGCGCGGCTCGCACGACTGTCGCCGTGCCTTCGAGGTTCGTCACCACGCCGACTCGCTCTTGGGAGAGCGCCGAGAACGGCCAGGACAGAGCGAGCGTGCCGGCGATCAGGCCGATCCGGACGGTTCGCGTCGCATCCATAGCACCCCTCCGCCGTCGGCGCACCGCTGCCATGCCCGGCGCGCCCGGCAGGTGACCTACGGAGCAAGGGGTGAACCAAACTCATTCCGGATTTCCTGAAAAATTATATCGATAGTTCCTGGTGAGTTGCATCGAAGCCGGAAACACGCCCGCCGGAAAATCGAGCCGCGTTGGCAAACTCCGGGGCACCCGCCGTCGGTTTCTTGACGCTACTTCCGGAAGGTCGCGACGTGATGCGCGTCGCGCGCCGGTGGTGCGCTCGCGGCGCGCTACAGGTGAGTGATCGAGTCCTCGCGCGCGGGCTCGCGCTCGTGGCGGTACCGGCGCTCGAGGATCTCGCGCGCGAGATGGCGGCCGCCGAGGCCGAAGGCCAGCGCGAGCGCCAGCACGAGACCGCCGAAGAGGACGCCGAAGGCGATCAGCACCATGTCGCGGCCGATGCCGATCTCGACCAGCGCGGTGGCGACCGTGAAGAGCAGGATGACCGAGCGGGTGGTGCGCGCGAGCAGGCGCGCCTGCACGATCCCGGCGTTGACGGCGGCGATCAACACCGCCTGCCCCAGGAAGTTCGCCGCGAGCCAGCCGACGACCAGGATCAGGACCGCGGACAGGAGCCGCGGCAGAAAGCGCAGCAGCATGCTGGTCGCCCCGGGTGCGCCCGGGATCGCGAGGGCGTCGAGGCCCATCGTCGCGAAGATCACGAAGATTCCCCAGAACGCGACGAGCCGCAGCACCTGGGACGGCGGACGGTAGACGCCGGCCCGCGCGAGCGCGGACGTCAGGCCCCAGGTGCGGCTGCGCTGGTCGAGATCCATGGCATAGGCCAGGCGCGCCATGAGGCTGCCGGCGATCCAGCCGATCAGGGCACCGAGCGCCACGAGGGTGAGCATCGCGAGGATGCTCGGCAGGACGGTGCCGAGGGTCACGCTCATGTTGTGCATCGCGGTCAGGACGAGATCGCGCCAGAAGTCCGCCATGGACGTCTCCTCCTCAATAGTAGCTCACTCTTTCACGGCTCCGGCGACCAGGCCGCGGACCAGGAAGCGCTGCAGCGCGATGACGATCACGACCGGCGGCAGGCTCGCCAGCATCGAGGCCGCGGCGATGTCGCCCCACGGCACCTCGAAGACACCCGGGAACAGTGCCAGTGCCACCGGAATCGTGCGGCTCGCCTCGGACACCGTGAACGTGTAGGCGAAGAGAAACTCGTTCCAGCTGAACAGGAACGTGAGAAGCGCCGTCGAGGCCAGGCCTGGCGCCAGGAGCGGCACGATCACCCACCGGAACATCGCAACCGGCCCGGCGCCGTCGACCGACGCCGCCTCCTCGGCCTCGATCGGGATCTCGCGGACGAACCCGGCGAGCAGCCAGATCGTCAGCGGCAGCGCGAACGAAGCGTGCACCAGCACGAGGCCGGTCCACGTGTCGCGCAGCTCGAGCGTCCGCATCAAGAGATAGAGGGGGCTCACGGTCGCGATCTGCGGAAAGGCCGTGCTCGCGACGATCGCGAGCAGCAAGAATCGTTTCCCGGGCAGCGGCAGCCGGGCGACCGCGTACGCGGCGGGCACGCCCGCCAGGAGCGACACGAGCGTCGTGAGCGTGGCGATGCCGAAACTGTTCACGAGCGCCTGCGGCATCACGCTCTGCGTGAGCACCGCCGTGTAGTGCGAGAGCGTCAGCCGGCTCGGCAGGAGCGGCGGCACCCGCAGGAGCTCGGCCTCGGGCTTGAACGACGTGAGCAGCTGCCAGAAGAACGGAATCGCGTAGGCCGCGAGCGCCAGCACCACGGCGACGTCGGCGAGCGTGCGGGCTCTAGCGCTCACGCGGTCACCGCCCCCGCGCGCAGCAGCCTCAGGTACGCCCACGCGACCGCCATCACGAGCACGAACACCACCACGCTTACCGCCGAGCCGAAGCCGAGCTGGAGCGTCTGGAAGAGCGCGCGGTAGGCGTAGACCGTCAGGGTCTCAGTCGTCCCGGCCGGGCCGCCGCCGGTCAGGACGAACATGATGTCGAACGCGCGCAGCGCGTCGAGCGTCCGGAAGAGCGTGGCCAGCAGCAGGATGCGCCCGAGGAGCGGCAAGGTGATCCGCGTGAGCGTCGCGAAGCGGCCGGCGCCGTCCACCTGCGCGGCCTCGTACACGTCGGCCGGAATCGCCAGGAGCCGCGCGTAGCAGAGGACCGCGACGAACGGCATCGTGCGCCAGACGTCGGCGAAGATCACCGCGGGGAGCGCGACCACCGGATCGCCGAGCCAGTTGATCGAGTGCCGGCCGAGCAGCACGTTCACGAGGCCGGCCGACGGGTGATAGAGCCACTCGAAGAGCTTCGCCGCCACGACCGCCGGCATCGCCCACGCGAGCAGCAGCAGCGAGAGCGCCAG
>DATEMW010000222.1:0-2473 GCA_035275385.1 Candidatus Methylomirabilota bacterium
ATTCCCAACCACTACGCTCGCGGGGGAATGAATCATGCGCATCGTCGTCCATGGGCAGCAGGCGTTTGGCAAGAGCGTGCTCGAAGCGCTGCTCGAGCGCGGTGAAAACGTGGTCGGCGTGTATTGCGCGCCTGATCCGGCCCAGGGCGGACGGGTCGATCCGTTGAAAGAAGCCGCGCTCGCGCGAAAGCTTCCGGTGTTCCAGCCGCGCTCATTCAAGAACAAGCCCGAGGTGTGGGAGGAGTTCGGCCGGCTCAAAGCCGATCTGTGCGTGATGGCCTACGTGACGCTCATCGTGCCCGAAGAAGTACTGAACATGCCGACGCGCGGCACGATTCAATATCATCCCTCGCTGCTGCCCAAGCATCGCGGTCCGAGCTCGATCAACTGGCCGATCATCATGGGCGAGACCCGCACCGGGCTCTCCATCTTCTGGCCCGATCAGGGGCTCGATACCGGACCGATCCTGATGCAGAAAGAAATCGAGATCCGCGACACCGACACGCTCGGCAGCCTCTACTTCGATCAGCTCTATCCGCTCGGCGTCAAGGCGCTAGTGGAGTGTGTCGACCTCGTGCGCGACGGTAAGGCGCCCAAGGTCGTGCAGGACGAGTCGAAGGCGACATACGAAGGCTGGTGCAAAAAGGAGCACGTGCAGATCGACTGGCAAAAGCCGCTGCAGGACATCTGGAATCTGATCCGCGGCGCCGACCCGCAGCCGGGCGCCTGGACACTGCACGAGGGCGCGACGGTGCAGCTGCTCGACGCCAAGAAGCTCGCGGGCGCATCCGGCGGGCGACCGGGCGAGGTGGTCGCCGTCGACGACGCCGCGATGACGATCGCTGCCGCCGGCGGTCAGATCCAGGTCACGCGTGTCCGGCCCGACGGCGGTCAGAAGGTCGCGGCAGGAGCGTTCGCCAAGAGCGCGGGCTTGCGTCCGGGCGCGCGGCTCGGCGCGGCGTAAGCGGGGCGGCATGACGACGGCACCGGACGGCCCCCGCGGGCTCGCGCGCGGACTGACCAACTACGGCGATCCCGATTTCGCGCTCTACCTGCGCCGCTCGTTCGCGACGTCGATGGGGTATTCGAAGGCGATGCTGGCGCGCCCGGTCGTCGGCATCGCGCAGTCGGCGAGCGGCTTCAACAACTGCCACCGCCACTTCCCCGAGCTGATCGACGCCGTGAAGCGCGGGGTGTTGGCCGCCGGCGGGCTCCCGATCGATTTCCCCACGATCTCGCTCGGCGAGGTGTTCCTCTCGCCGACCAGCATGATGTTCCGCAACCTCATGGCGATCGACGTCGAGGAGATGATCCGCGCGCAGCCGATGGACGCGGTGGTGCTGGTCGGCGGCTGCGACAAGACGGTGCCCGCGCAGCTGATGGGTGCCGCGTCGGCCGACGTGCCCGCCGTGCAGCTCCTGGCCGGGCCGATGATGCCGATGGCGTATCGCGGCGAGCGGCTCGGCGCGTGCACGGACTGCCGGCGCTTCTGGGCGAAATACCGAGCCGGCGGCGTCACCGCGGACGAGATCGAGCGCATCGAGGAGAATCTGGCAACGACCGCGGGCACGTGCGCGGTGATGGGCACCGCGAGCACGATGGCGTCGATCGCCGAAGCGCTCGGCATGGCGCTGCCTGGGACGGC
The DNA here is from genome assembly GCA_035275385.1 of Candidatus Methylomirabilota bacterium. Taxonomy (GTDB): domain Bacteria; phylum Methylomirabilota; class Methylomirabilia; order Rokubacteriales; family CSP1-6; genus AR31. The sequence goes on from DATEMW010000222.1 coordinate 1,646, forward strand.
CGCGATCCCGGCGGTGCACGCCGACCGTCTCCGCGCCGCCGAGGCGAGCGGACAGCAGGCCGTCGCGCTCGCGTCGACGCGCCTCAGGCCGAGCCAGATCATCACCGAGCGCTCGGTCGAGAACGCGCTGCGCGTGCTGCTGGCGATCGGGGGCTCGACGAACGCGATCATCCATCTCACCGCGGTGGCCGGGCGCGTCGGCGTCGAGGTCTCGCTGCGGCGGCTGAACACGCTCAGTGACGAGACGCCGGTGCTCGTCGACTTGAAGCCGACCGGCCAGCACTACATGTCAGATCTGAATGCCGCCGGCGGGCTCGGCGCCGTGCTGCGCGAGCTCGCGCCGATGCTGCACCTGGACTGCGTGACGGTGACCGGTCAGACGCTCGGGCAGCGGCTTGCGGCCGAGGGCTCGTGGGTCGATCGCGACGTGGTGCGGCCGCTCGCCGATCCGTACCAGAAGGTCGGCGGGCTCGTGGCGCTCTTCGGCAGCCTGGCGCCGGCGGGCGCGATCCTCAAGCGCTCGGCCGCCGATCCGGCGCTGTTCGAGCGCGAGGGCCGCGCGGTCGTGTTCTCGTCGCTCGATGATCTGTCGGCGCGCATCGACTCGCCCGACCTCGACGTGAGGCCCGACGATTTCCTCGTGCTCCAGAACGCGGGGCCCAAGAGCGGCTACGCGATGCCCGAGGCCGGCTACCTACCGATTCCGTCGAAGCTGGCGCGCGCAGGCGTCAAAGACATGGTGCGCATTTCGGACGCGCGCATGAGCGGGACCGCGTACGGCACGATCGTCCTGCACGTCTCGCCCGAGTCGGCCGTCGGCGGGCCGCT
>DATEMW010000223.1:0-12329 GCA_035275385.1 Candidatus Methylomirabilota bacterium
CCTCGGCGAGCTTCATGTACGTCCGGTTGGCCGGCGTCGTCAGGGTCGGCGCCCAGATCAGCGCGCCGACCGCGCCGACGGCCTCGTCGCCGAGATTGCGGATGACGTGCTCGTCGGTCATCACGCCGCTGCCGATCAGCGACAGCTTGCCCTTCAAGCCGTACTCCGCGTATTGCTTGATGAACCGCACGCCCTGCGCGGCGACGAACACCGCGCACACCGCGTCGGCGTTGCGGTTGACCTGCGTCAAGTACGGCGCGAAGTCGAGGGCGTTGAGGGGCACCCAGATCTTCTGGATCACGCGGCCGCCCTGGTCCTCGAACACCCGCTGGAAGCCGCCGATCTGCTCGTGGCCGAACGGATTGTCCATCGCGACCGTGACGACCCGCTTGTACTTCAGCACGCGGGCCGCGTAGTCCCCGAGGGGATGCATCGGCTGGCTCGCCGCGAAGTTCGTGCGCAGAATGAACTTCGACACGTTCTTCTTGGTCAGGTCGTCGGGCGTCGTCAGGTAGAGCGTCGGCAGCTGATCGCGCTCGATCGGCGGGATCAGCCCGTAGCCGATGTTCGACAACAGGACACCGGTGAGCACGTGAACGTGGTCCTGCGTGACGAGCTTCCGGTACTTGGCCTGGGCGACCGCCGGATTGCCCTCGTCGTCCTCCTCGATCAGCTCGATCTTCCGCCCGGCCGTCTGATAACCGATCTGCTCGAACGCCAGCTTGAGCCCCTCGAGCATGTCCTTGCCCGCCTGGGCGAAGATCCCGCTGAGCGGCGCCATGAAGCCCACCTTGATCGTGTCCGCCGCCGCGGCGACGCCGGCGCCGGCGGCGATCGAAAGGCCCACGATGAGCCCGACCAGCGTGATGCGGAAGCCTGCTCTCGTCCGATCAGCCATTGAACGATCTCCTGAGATTGAAGTGGGTGCCGGTCGTCTGCTGCCGCGCTCGCGGATCATGCGCGGCCGCCGCGCTCGCGCACGAGCCGCGCGAGGCGATCGGGCGCCAGCGGAAGCTCGGTGATCGCGACGCCGAGCGGCGCCAGCGCGTCGGCGACCGCGTTGGCGATGGCGGCGCCCGCGCCCGAGCTGCCGCCCTCGCCCACTCCCTTCACGCCGAGCGGATTGAGCGGCGTCGGCGTCTCCTCGAGGATCTTCACGCTCGTCGCCTCGGGCATCTCCATCGCCGTCGGCACCAGATAGTCCATGAACGTCGTCGTCAGCGGCTGGCACTGGTCGTCGTAGACCAGCTCTTCGAAGAGCGCGCCGCCCAGTCCCTGCGCGAGGCCGCCCGCGATCTGGCCGCCGACGATCATCGGGTTGATCGCGCGCCCGACGTCGTAGGTCACGACGTACTTTCGGAGCGTCACGCGACCCGTCGCCGGATCGACCTCGACGGCGGCCACGTGCGTGCCGTAGGGGTACGTCATCTTCGGCGCTTCGAAGAAGTGAGCGGCGTAGAGGCCGGGCTCCATGCCCGGAGGGCCGGGCACCGCCGCGCGCGCGAGCTGTCTGAGCGTGACCGCACGCTCGGGCAGCCCGCGCACGTGCACCTTGCCGCTCTCGAGCACCAGGTCGCCGGCATGGGCCTCCAGGAGCGACGACGCCACCGTCAGGATCTTGTCGCGCACCTTGCGCGCGGCTTCGAGCGCGGCCGGCAGCGCCACCGCGGCGCCGCGGCTGGCGAAGCCGCCGATGCCGAACGGCACGCGCGCGCTGTCGCCGTGGACAACCGTGACGTCCTCGGCCGGCACCGCCAGCTCCTCAGCGACGACCTGCGCGAGCGTCGTCTCGATCCCCTGGCCCACCGCGGCGACGCCGGAGTAGACGACCACGCTGCCCGAGCCGTCCACCTCGACCCGCGCGTACTCCCACGGGCCGAGTCCCGCCTTCTCGAGCACGCAGCCGAACCCGATGCCGAGATAGCGGCCGCGCCCGCGCGCCTCGGCCTGCTCGGCGCGCAGCGCCGGGTAGTCCGCGAGGGCAAGCGCCTGCTCGAACGCCGAGCGATAGTCGCCGCAGTCGTAGACGGTGCGCTGTCCGAGCGAGGCGCCGCCGACCTCGTACGGCATCTCGCCGGCATCGATGAAATTGCGGCGCCGCACGTCGGCGGGATCCAGCCCGAGCTCGACGGCGACGCAGTCGATCAACCGCTCGCGGACGAACGTGCCCTCGTAGCGCCCGGGGCCGCGGTACGTGCCCGTCGGCGTCTTGTTGGTCATCACGCACAGCGCCTCGCACTCGTAGTTCGGGATCCGGTACGGCCCGGGCAGGAGCGCGATCGTGAGCTCGGGGACCACGACGCCGTGCGTGCGGATGTACGCGCCGAGATCGGCGATGAACCGGTCACGCAGCGCCACGATGGTGCCGTCGCGGCGCACGCCGATCTCGACGTCGTGATATTGCTGCCGCGAGTGATTGGCGGCCATCAGGTGCTCGCGCCGGTCCTCGATCCACTGCACCGGCCGGCCCAGCCGCATCGCCGCCCACGGCACCAGGAAGTCTTCGGGGTAGAACTCGCCACGCACGCCGAAGCCGCCGCCCACCTCGAGCTCGATGAAGTGGATGAGATGCTCCGGATGGCCGAGCAGGTCGGCCAGCACGCGCCGGTTGAAGTGCGGCACCTTCGCGACGCCCCAGAGCGTGAGGACACCCGTCCCCGCGTCGTGGGCGGCGGTGAGCCCGCGCGTCTCCATCGGCACGCCGGTATGGCGTTGAACGGCGAACCGCTCGCGGATGCGCCGCTCGGCCGCCGCGAGCGCGCCGTCGGGATCGCCGGCACGCGTCAGCAGACGCTCGATCACGTTGCCGCCCGCGGCGGGATGGAGCACCGGCATGCCCGCGTCGCTCGCCCGGCGCGCGTCGGCGACGACCGGCAGCGGCTCCCAGTCGATCTCGATCAGCTCGAGCGCGTCCTCGGCGAGATAGCGGCTCGACGCGACCACGAACGCGACGGGCTCGCCGACATAGCGTACCAGGCCGGTGGCGAGCGGCGGCTGCAAGCACGCGGTCGGACCGACACCGGCACGCTGGCCGAGCCTCACCGGAATGCGCGGGACCACGCCCAGATCACTGGCGGTGATGACCGCGAGCACGCCCGGCATCGCGCGCGCCGCGTCGGCGCGAACGGCGGCGATGCGCGCGTGCGGATGCGGTGAGCGCAGCACGGCCGCGTAAAGCAAGCCCGGCACGCGCACGTCGGCCGCGTACTTGCCGCGGCCGGTCAGGAGGCGAAAGTCCTCTTTGCGCTTGATCGGCGCGCCGATGACGCGATAGGCGGCCGAGCTTTCGACACGTACCGGCGGCGTCACGGGCCGAGGCGGAAGATCCGCGCGGCGTTCTCGCCGAAGATCGCGGCCTCGGTGGCCGGGTCGAGCCCGGCCGCGCGCACGACCCGCAGCGGATCCGGATCGCCCATCCAGAACGGATGGTCACTGCCGAGCAGCACACGGTCGTGGCCGACGAGCTGGACGAGATAGCGGAGCGCGTCGGGCCGCTGCACGAGCGAGTCGTAGAGAAAACGGCGCAGATAGCGGCTGGGAAGCCCGGCGTCGTTCGCACGTGCTTCAGGTCTCGTCTCGTGCGCGCGGTCGAAGCGGCCGATGTGGTACGGCAGAAAGCCGCCGCCGTGCACCAGCACCACCGAGAGTCCGGGAAACCGATCGAGCGTGCCGGCGAGGATCAGGCTGGCGGCCGCGAGGGTCGTCTCGAACGGATAGCCGACCAGGTTGTGCAGATAGTGTTGCCCGAACCGCTCGACGGCTTCGAGCAAGAACGGGTGCAAAACGACCGGCGCGCCGAGGTCCGCGGCCGCCTTCCAGAACGGATCGAAGCCGGCATCGCCGAGCGGCCGGCCGAGCGCGTTGGGATCGACCATCGCCCCGCGAAGGCCGAGCTCCTGCACCGCCACGCGAAGCTCCGCGGCGGCCAGGGCGGGATCTTGCAGCGGCACCGTCGCGAGCCCTCGATGCGCGCCCGGCGCCTGGCGGAGCGCGGCAGCGAGCGCCTCGTTCTGCAGCCGGCTCCACGCGGCACCCTGTGCCGGCGGCAGCGAGTAGCCCGCGACGTCCATGAGCGGGCCGAACACCGCGGTGTCGATGCCGGCCTGGGCGAAGAACTTCGCGTGCAGGTCGAGCGTGTAGAGAGCCGGGAGCAGCGGGCGGGTCGGCGCCTCGTCGCCGATCTGCAGGCGCACCCCGTCGCCCGGCAGCAGCCGCACGCCGTAGGTGTCGCCCTGGCGCCGCACCGTGTCGAAGGCGCCCGGCGAGATGTAGTGGACGTGGACGTCGACGATCACGCCGCGATCAGTCGAGCAGTGCCTTCCGCTGGCCGCCGTCGAGCGTGATGATCGCTCCGTTCATGAAGCTGGCGCGCGGCGAGGCGACGAACACCGCCACGTTCGCGACTTCCTCCGGCGTGCAGATGCGGCCGAGCGGAATGCTCCGCTCGGCGCGCGCCTGCGCCTCGTCGACGCTGATCTTGCGCATCCGCGCGATCCCGCTGATGAGCTGACCCCACCGCTCGGTGGCGACCGGCCCGGGGTTGATCGCGTTGATCAGGATGTTCTTGCGCCCGTACTGCTCGGCCAGCGCCACGGTCATCGCCAGGTCGGCGGCGTTCGCCGCGCTCGGCGAGAGCTCGATGCCGATCGGCTTGACGCCGTCGTTGCCGACGATGTTCACGATGCGGCCGCCGCCCTGGCGCAGCATGTGCGGGATCACCGCCTTGATGCACCGGACGTAGCCCATGAACTTGAGCTGGAGCGCCTTCTGCCAATCCTCTTCGGTGAGATCGAGGATCTCGCCGCCCGGCGCGGCGCCGGCGTTGTTGACGAGGACGTCGATACGGCCGAAGCGAGAAGCCGCCGAGTCGACGATGCGCTGGACGTCGTCGGGCCGGGTGAGGTCACCCGCCACCGCGAACACCTCGGCGCCGGTCGCCCGCGCCAGCTCCTGGGCCGCGGCCTCGAGCGAGGCCTTGTCCCTGGCGCAGATCGCCACCTTGACGCCTTCCTGAGCGAGACCGTGCGCGACCGCCTTGCCGATGCCCTTGCTGCCGCCGGTCACCAGCGCCGCCTGTCCCTTCAAGCCGAGGTCCATGTGAGGCTCCTTCGTTCGCGGGATTGACGCTGGCGAGTCTATCAAATATCACTAGCGCGCCTCGGCCGGCGGGGCCCAAGTCCCGCGACGGCGAAAGGAGCCTTTCATGGCGAAGTATCTCGAGGGATCGGATCGTCAGAAGAGCCGGGCGTACTCCCCGGCCGTCGTGACCGAAGGCGGGCGCATCGTCTGGCTGGCCGGACAGGCCACGACGACCGACGCGGACGGCCGGGACATCTCCGGCAATTTCGAGGCGCAGACGCACCAGGTCTTCGCGCTGATGGCCGACGTGCTGCGCACCGCCAATGGCACCCTGGCGAACCTCGTCACGATGACGGTGTTCATCAAGGAGGCGCGCTACGGCGACCGGTTCGTCGAGCTCCGAAAGCAGAAGTTTCCCGACGGCAAGTACCCGGCCAGCGCGCTCATCACCGTGACCAACTTCGCGCGCCCGGGCATGGAGATCGAGATCCAGGCGGTGGCAGTGATCGGCGACCGCGCCTAGCAGGCTCATGCGCGCGGCGGCCTGAACCCGTCAGCTCACGTGACCGCGTGACACGCTTTCCGGCGGCCGGGCTCGTCGTCTGCTCCTCGAAATCAACAACTTGGCGGCCCAGCCGACGGAACGCGATTTGCTCCGTATGTGGGCGCCATGGGCAGCCAGGCGACCTGGATCGAGAAGGGGCAATTCGAGCGGCTCGGCTCGGCGCTCGGCGAGGGCCGGGCGACCGACATCGATCGCCTGCTCACCGAGATCCTGGCCAGCGGTGGACGGGAAGGCTCGACCCCGGCCGCATGCGCGGTGTGCCGGCGGGAGCTGGCCCGCTGCGAGCTGGGACAGCCCGATCTCGTCGCGAGCACGTGCCCCACGGGTCACGGCGCCTGGATGGGCTTCGACGCGCTCGAAGCCCTGCGCCGGCTGGTCCACGCGCACGCCGCGGGCGTCCGGACGCGTCGGCGAATCACCGTGCTCGGCGGCGTGCTCGCGCTGTCGGTCGCGGCTCTGGCCGCGACGTGGCTCCTGACCGACGCCCCCATCCTTCCGCGCTCGATCACCGCGCGCCCGATTCCGGTCGAGGAGCAGCGTTACCTCGGCCAGCTCATGGCGGTCCTCGCGGATGGCGCAACCAACCGGACAAACGTGGAGGGAGTTCTCAAGGCCGGAGATTCCGAGCCCGACACCTACCGCGCCGTGTACGAGATCTATCGCGGGCGGGCCGAGCACGTCATCGGGCGGCTTCGGGGGCTCGAGACGCCTGAGCGGCTCCAGCCGGCGCACGCGCGCATCGTGAAGGCGGCCGAACGCCAGCTCGTGTTCTACGGTGATTTCACCGAGGCTCGGATCGCGGGCAAGCCTACCGACCTGGCGCGGATGCTCGGCCACCCGGCCGCCCGAGAGTCGAGCTACGAGCTACACACGGCGTGGGACTTGATCCGCCGCCTGTATCCAGACCAGTCGCCGGCGGAGCTCAATCCGATCGAACAGCGGCTCTGCCACTTCGACCTGCAGTAGCGGCCGACCTCCGCGTTACGGCACCAGCACGATCTTGCCGAGGTGGCCGTTCTCCATGACCACTTCGTGGGACCGCGGCGCCTGTGCGAGCGGCAGCTCCTGGTGGACGACCGGCCGCAACGTGCCGTTGCGAAGCCCTTCGATCAGCGCCGCGTGAATGCCGGCCAGCTGGGCCGGCGAGGCGTGAAAGAGGGCGACGCCAATGATCGCCGCGTTCTTGTTCATGGCCAGGCGCGGGTTGAAGTCGATCGAGCCGCGATTGCCGATGACCGCGATGCGGCCGCGCATCGCGAGCGCATCGAAGTCTTTCTGGAGGTTCACGTTCGCGAGCATCTCGAGAATCACGTCGACGCCCTGCCCGCCGGTCAGCTTCGCGACCTCGCCCAGATAGCCTTGCGCGTTGTGATCGAGGACGTGGTGCGCGCCCTGCTCGGCCACCAGGCGGCGCCCCTTCTCGGTGCCGGCGGTGCCGATGACGGTCATGCCGCGCGCCCGCGCGAGCTGCACCGCGGCGATGCCGACCCCGCCGCTGGCGCCGTGCACCAGCACCGACTCGCCGGCTTCGCCGTGCGCGCGGTGGAACAGCGCGTGAAACGCGGTGGCATATGGCACGTTCACCGCGCAGCCTTGCGGGTAGCTGACGTTGCCGGGCAGCTCGTGAACCTGCGTCTGCTCGCAGAGCGTCATCTCGGCGTAGGCGCCCGAGATCGAGCCGCCGACGTAGACCCGATCGCCCTTCTTGACCCGCGTCACTGAATCTCCGACGGCTTCGACGACACCCGCCGAATCGGAGCCCGGCGTGTACGGCAGCTTCGGCCCACGGTTGTCGGTGTTGGATCGGAGATAGGTATCGACCGGGTTCACGCCGACCGCGTGATTGCGGACGAGCACCTGCGTGGCCCCCGGCTGGGGCGCCGGAATCTCTTCGAGCTTCAAGACCGACGGGCCGCCGTACGCCGAGACGCGAATCGCTTTCATGCCCACATGCTCCCTGTTGTGAACGCTAGTTGGGAACCCACTGGATCGACGAGACCTCGCCGAACTCCCGCCAGAGCTTGCGCCACGTGTCGCCGCCGTCGTCGCTGCGATAGAGATAGCCGTATCGGCTCGCCGCGAACATCGTGTCGGGCGCCGAGTCGGACACGGCCACTGTCCAGACCGCCGAGTTCGGCTGCACCGGCAACGCCAGCGTCTCCCAGGTGACGCCGGCGTCGCGCGTGCGCACGACGGTGCCGATGCGGCCCGGCGTGGAATCGCCGAGGGTCAGGAAGACGGTGCGCGAGTCGCCCGGCTTCGCCGCGATGCCGCGCGGGTAGTGCCACGGAAATACTTCGCGGGCGCGGGCGGCCTGCCAGGTCGCGCCGTCGTCGGTGCTGCGCCAGATATCGTCGTTGACCACCGTGAACACGGTCTTCGGCGGGCCCTCGATGACCAGGACGTTGTGGACGTCCTGGTTCGGGATCTGGCCGTTGACCTTGCTCCACGTCTCACCGCCGTCCCGACTGTAGCGCACGCCGTCGACCTCGAGCCCGACCCAGACGTTGCGGTCGTTCGTGGGATCGATCGCGATGCCGGTCGGCCGCGGCACACCGACGTTCGGACAGTCGTCGGCGATCTCGACGCGCAGGCGCGCGAAGCTCTTGCCCGCGTCGGTCGAGCGGAAGATGCCGGGCACGCTCGGCGTGCCCACGCCGGCGAAGATCACGGCGGGATCGCGAGGATCGATGGCGATGCTCCACACCATCGACCCCTTCATCGGATTGTCGAGCAGCTGCCACTTCGCCCCGCCGTCGTCGCTCCGGTAGAGCCCGAAGTCGGTTCCGGCGAAGACGAGTCGAGGATTCCGCGCATCCGAGCGCAGCATGCGCACGATGCAATCGGAATGCATGCCCTGACGCACGCCGGCGCGCGTCCAGCTCTCGCCGTCGTCGCCGCTCATCATGACGCCCTGCCCGACCGTACCGACCAGGATGGTTCCCTTGCTCGTCATCACTGACCTCCTGCGCGTGAAGCGGAGAGACTATACACCGCTCGCCACGGCGCGGCGCGCGGCGGCAATTTCCGCCTGGGCGGCGTCGGCCCCCGGGAAGTCGCGCTCGGCGCGCTTGTACCACCCGCGCGCGTTGTCGAGGTCGCCCTCGAGGATGTGCACGATCCCGTGAATCCACGACCCCAAGGTCGACTTCTCTTGCTGGACGATCTCGTGCGCCTTCTTCCAGTCGCCCGCCGCCAGAAGCTCGACCGCCTGTCCGAGAGATTCGTTCATGGAATCCTCCTGAGGATTAGAGGCTCGGCGCCGACGCGCGGCCGAGGACGTCCTCGCACCACGCCGCCGCCGAGAGCAGCGAGGCTTCGGTGAAAGCGCGGCCCACGAGCTGTACGCCGAGCGGCAGGCCGGACGTGGTCAGCCCGCACGGCACCGTGACCGACGGTAATCCCGAGATCGACCAGGGAAGCTGGAAACTCGCGTCCCCCGTCGCCATGCCTTCGGGAGCGGGTGTGGGCGTCGTCGGCGTCAGCAGCGCGTCGTAGCGTTCCAGGAGCGAGCTCAGCTCGCGGCGGAACTGACGCCGGATCCTCAGCGCTCGTACGTAGATGTCGCCCGGGATCAGCATCCCCATCTCGATCGTGCCGCGGATACCGGGTCGATAGAGGTCGGCCTTCAGCGCGAAGCGCTCGGCATGGACGCTCGCGGTCTCGCTGCGCGTGATCACGTATGCCGCGCCGGCCACGGCGCGAAACGTAGGCGGCAGCTTGGTCTCCTCGACGTCGGCGCCCCCGCGGACGAGTCGGTTGATCGCCTGCGCGGTGACGTCCGCGACTTCGGGCGTGGCGCGCTCGAAGAATTCCCGGAGCACCCCGACGCGCGGCGCGCGCCGCCGCGTCAGCGCCGCCAGGTAGTCCGGTACCGGCTCGCGCGACGAGCTCGGGTCCGCGGGATCGTGGCCGGCAGTCACCGAAAGTCCCAGCGCGACGTCCTCGACGCTTCGGGCCATCAGCCCGACATGGTCCTGGGTGTAGCTCAGCGCGAACACGCCGCGCGTGCTGATCCGCCCGAACGTCGGTTTGAGGCCCACGAGCCCGCAGTACGACGCCGGGCGCACGTTAGAGCCGATCGTCTGGGTGCCGAGCGAGAGTGGGATCATGCGCGCGGCCACCGCCGCGGCCGAGCCGCTCGACGAGCCGCCGGGCGTGCACGCGAGATTCCACGGGTTGCGCGTCGGCGCTGGATCGGTCGTCGCGAACTCGGTGGTGTGCAGCTTGCCGAGGAGGATCGCCCCCGCCGCCTTCAGGCGCGCCACCGAGGTCGCGTCGTAGTCGGGAACGAAGCCGGCCATCACCTTCGAGCCCGCCTCGGTCGGCAAGCCCGCGCTATAGAAGATGTCCTTCGCGCCGAACGGCACGCCGTGCAGCGGGCCGCGAAAGACGCCCCGCGCGGCCTCGTCGGCGGCCTGGCGCGCGGCCAGGCGAGCGCCGTCGCGGTCGACGAGCGCCCACGCCTGGATCCGCCCGTCGATCCGCTCGATGCGCTCGAGCAGCGCATCGACGAGATCGACTGGCGAGAGCACTTTCTCGCGAATCGCCCGCGCCGCGTCGAGGGCATCCAGCGTGTGCAGGCTCATGGCGCGGGTTCACCATAGAAGGCCGGCAGATCGTCGGCGGCGACGGGAAATGTCGCCACGTCCGTCATCCAGCCGGCGACGTCGTCGATCGTCCTCGCGAGCTCGGCGGCGCGCGCCGCGCCGAAGCGCTGCTCGGCGGCGGCTCGCAGCTGCGCGGCGTACTCGGCGCGCTGTCCCTCATGGTCCACACGTCACCCCCAACAGCGCCGCCGGGCGGCGGTGGGCCCGTCGCCGGCGGCGTGCCGTGAATCATCTCATACCCCGGCAGTGTCGACGTGCCGCCCCTATCTCGCCTTGAGCTTCACGTCCTCGTAGGGGCCGGACCATGCGAACCCGGCGATGAGCCCGATGCCCGACTCCTCGACGCGCGGCCCCAGGCCCGACAAGCCGGCGTTGAGCCAGATGGGTGCGACGATCACCTTCTCGTGGACGAGCTGCTGGATGCGCTGCAACGTCGCCTCGCGCCGCTTCGGGTCGATCTCGGTCGCCTGCTCGCTGAAGAGCCCGTCGATGTCGGCGTAGCTGCCGTAGACGTACGTGCCGCCGCCGGCGACGAACGCCTCGATCCTGGTCGCGGCGTTGCCGAAGGCGCCGCTGGCGCCGTGGATGAGCCCCTTGTACTTCTTCTCGGACCATCCCCTGAAGTAGGCCGCCCGCTCGATCGGGCGCAGCTTGACGCGAATGCCGGCCGCGTTGAGATAGTTGACCACGGGCTCGCCGATGTTGACGATGGCCGCGTCGCAGAAGTAGTCACCGGCGTCGAAGCCGTTGGGATACCCGGCCTCGGCAAGCAGCTGCTTGGCGCGGGCGCGATCGTACGTGTAGCCCGGCGGCTGCCAGTAGAACTCGAAGCTCGACGGAATGATGCTTCCGGTGAGCTTGGCGAACCCGAGCGCGTCGGCCTGATTCATCGCCGGACGATCGATCGCGTGGTTCGCGGCCAGGCGCACGCGCCGGTCGTGCCACGGCGATTTCGAGTCCCACTGGTCGGCGAAGTAGACCCAGTGCGTGGCCTGGCCGACGTTGGGCTTGAGCGTGAGCCCCGGTGACCGGCGGATCTCCTGCGCGAGCTCGCCGCGAAGGTTATAGGCGATGTCGACCTCGCCCCGCTTGAGTGCCGCCAGGCGCGTCGTGTCGTCGGGAATCGATCTGAGGACCACCCGCTTCACGTTCGGCGCCTTGCGCCAGTATTGATCGAAGGCCTCGAGAACCAGCTCGATGCCCGGCGTGAACGAGACGAACTTGAACGGCCCGGCGCCGATCGGCGCTTTCTTGAAGCCTTCGTCGCCGACCTTTTCGACGTACTTCTTGGGCACGATCCACGCGGCGCCGGTCGCGCCCAGATAGAACGTCATGAAATCGGGCCACGGCCGCTTGAGGCGGATACGGACGCGCCCGGGATCCGGCGTCTCCACCGCCGCGACGCTCTCCTTGAGCGCCCGGGCGGACGCGCCGCGGTACCGCTCGAGCGAGAACTTCACGTCCTCGGCGGTGACCGGATCGCCGTTGTGGAACTTCGCATTCTTGCGGAGCACGAACTCGTAGACGAGACCGTCGGCAGACATGCTCCACGACTCCGCGAGGCTCGGCGCCACGGGGTTGCCGGGCATGGGCTTCAGCACGGCGTCGTGCAGGGCGTAGATGACCATGAACGGCGTGATGATTCCCGACGTTTCAGCGGGGTCGAACCACGTGGGGGCCAGCGAGATGTGAACGCCCCACGTCATCTGTCCCGCCGACGCATCGGACGTCGCGGCGCTCGGTGTGGCGCCGGCGAGGGTGATCGCGAGGACGAGCAACGAAGTGAAGAGGCCTCGAACGTGTCTCATGGAAGCCTCCGTGATTGTCGAATCCGGTTCAGGTGTCGGTCGTGTGTGGGTCCTCTCTGTTATTTGCCTTTGAGCCGCACGTCTTCGTAGGGGGCGGAGAACGCCCAGCCGGTGATGAGCCCGAGGCCCGACTCGGCCACACGCGGTCCGTGCGCGTGGATGAAGCCGAGCTCCCAGACCGGCGCGTACATCGCCTTCTCGTACATCAGCTGCTGGATCCGATGCAGGGTCGCCTCGCGGCGCTTCCGGTCGAGCTCACCGGCCTGC
>DATEMW010000224.1:0-33185 GCA_035275385.1 Candidatus Methylomirabilota bacterium
CCGTTGCCCAGGATGCAGCGCGCCCGGTTCCGATTGGTCACTTCGAGCGCGTAGTTGTGCGAGCGGTCGTTGTTCGCGCTGCCCTTGGCAATCAGCGCCTGCCACCGCCCGACAGCGTTCAACCGCACCCACGCCTCGATCGTTCCCGTCGTCGTCAGGTCGAGGCTCGCGCTGTCGGGAACCGAGACAAAGTCGTTCGTTCCATCGAAGGTGATCGCGTTCCCGTACCGTCCCTGCGTCGTCCACGTCGGCCCGTTCGTCAGCGTCCCGGTGTTCCCATTGCCCGACGCGTCCACCGTGCTCGTCCCCTGCCCCTCGTTGAACGCGTACGCCGCCCGCAGCCCCGCGGGGACCGCGTTCACCGTGAGCCCAAAGCTCGTCGGCGTGCTCGCTGTCCCATCGCTCACGGTCACCGTGATCGTCGCCGTCCCCGTCTGAGCCGCCGCCGGTGTCACCGTCACGGTCCGGTTTATCCCATTGCCCCCGAACACGATATTGCCGGTCGGCACCAAGGTTGGACTGTTCGAGCTGCCGCTCACGGTCAGGCTCGCCGCCGCCGTCTCCACGTCGCCGACCGTGAAGCTCAGCGGCCCCACCGCCACGCCCGCGCTGGTGATCTGGTTCGCGATCGCCGTGATCGTCGGCGGGTCGTTCACCGCTGTCACCGTGAGCCCGAAGCTCGTCGGCGTGCTCAGGGCCCCGTCGCTCACCGCGATCGTGACCGTCGCCGTTCCGCTCTGGTTCGCCGCCGGCGTGATCGTGACCGTCCGATTCGCCCCGCTGCCTCCGAACACGATGTTGCCGTTCGGCACCAGTGTGGGATTGTTCGAGCTGCCGTTGACGCTCAAGCTTGCGGCCGGCGTCTCGCCGTCCGCCACCGCGAACGAGATCGGCCCGGTCGGCGTGTCCTCATTCGTCACTTGATCGCCGATCGTCGAAATACTCGGCGCCGTGTTCGTCGCCGTCACGGTCAGCCCAAAGCTCCTTGGGGTGCTGGCCACCCCGTCACTGACGGTCACCGTGATCGTGGCGTTGCCGACCAGCCCAGGCGCCGGCGTCACCGTCACCGTCCGGTTCGCGCCGCTGCCGCCGAACGCGATGTTGCCGTTCGGCACCAGCAGCTGATTGTCCGAGCTCCCGCTGACGCTCAGGCTCCCTGCCGCTGTCTCCACATCGCCCACCGTGAAGCTCAGCGGCCCTACCGCTACTCCCGCCGTCGTGAACTGGCTCGCGATCCCCGTCATCGTGGGCGCGTCGTTCACCGCCGTCACCGTGAGGCCGAAGCTCGTCGGCGTCGTCAGCACCCCGTCGCTCACCGTGATCGTGATCGTCGCCGTCCCGCTCTGGTTCGCCGCCGGTGTCAGAGTCACGGTCCGGTTCGCGCCGCTCCCCCCGAACACGATACTGGCGTTCGGTACCAAGGTCGGATTGCTCGAGCTGGCGCTCAAGCTCAGGTTGCCCACGGGAGTCTCGTTGTCCCTCACCGTGAAGCCGATCGCCGCCGTCGGCGTGTCCTCGTTGGTCGCTTGATTGCCGATTGCTGAGATCGTCGGTGGACTGTTGGGGCCGGTGGCGATGGGCGTGTTCATGTCGGCCTGGATCTCGGCGACGCTCAGGGCGCGGTCGTAAATACGCGTCTCGTCCAGGATGCCGCTGAGCTGATCGCTGTTGCCCCCGAACTGCCCCAGGAACAGCGGCGCCGTGTTGCCGGCCGGCGTCACCGTCTGCGCCGCCGAGATGTTCAAGGCACCATCGATGTACAGCGCCAACGTCGTGCCGTTCCACGTACATGCCAGGTGCCGGAATACCCCCGCCGCCAACATCACCGTCGAGTCGAGCACCTGGAAGCTGCCGCCATTGCCCAAGATGCACCGCGCGCGGTTCAGGTTCGTCACTTCGAGCGCATAGTTGTGCGCCGCGTCCGTGTTGGCGTTGCCCTTTGCGATCAGCCCGTGCCACCGCCCGACGGCATTCAGCCGCACCCATGCCTCGATCGTTCCCGTCGTGGTCAGATCCAGACTCGCGCCATCCGGCGCCGCCACGAAGTCGTTCGCTCCATCGAAGGTGATCGCGTTCCCGTACCGCCCCTGCGTCGTCCACGTCGGCCCGTTCGTCAGCGTCCCGGTGTTCAGATTGCCTGAGGCATCCGCCGTGTTCGTCCCCTGCCCCTCGTTGAATGCGTACGCCGCCCGCAGCCCCGCCGGGATCGCGTTCACCGTGAGCCCAAAGCTCGTCGGTGTGCTCGCGGTCCCGTCGCTCACGGTCACCGTGATCGTCACGGTCCCTGTCTGGCTGACGGCCGGCGTGACCGTCACCGTCCGATTCGCTCCACTGCCACCGAACACGATGTTGCCGTTCGGCACCAAGGTCGGGTTGTTCGAGATGCCGCTGACCGTCAAGCTCCCGGCGGCCGTCTCCACGTCGCCCACCGTGAAGCTCAGCGGCCCGACCGCCACGCCGGCGCTCGTCGTCTGGTTCGCGATCGGCGTGATCGTCGGCGCGTCGTTCATCGCCGTCACCGTCAGCCCGAAGCTTGTCGGCGTGCTGAGCGCGCCGTCGCTTACCGTGATCGTGATCACGGTCGTTCCGCTCTGGTTCGCCGCCGGCGTGATCGTGACCGTCCGGGTCGCCCCGCTGCCTCCGAACACGATGTTGCCGCTCGGCACCAGCGTGGGATTGTTCGAGCTGCCGCTCACGCTCAAGCTCGCGGCCGGCGTCTCACCGTCCGCCACCGTGAATGCGATCGCTGCGGTCGGCGTGTCCTCGTTCGTCACTTGATCGGCGATGGCCGAGATGCTCGGCGCGGTGTTCATCGCCGTCACCGTCAGGCCGAAGCTGGTCGGCGTGCTCGCTACGCCGTCACTCACCGTCACCGTGATCGTGGCCCCGCCGACCAGCCCAGGCGCCGGCGTCACCGTCACCGTCCGGTTCGCCCCGCTACCGCCGAACGCGATGTTCCCGTTTGGCACCAGCAGCTCATTGTCCGAGCTGCCGCTCACCGTGAGGCTGCCGGCCAGCGTCTCCACGTCGCCAACCGTGAAGCTCAGCGGCCCCACGGGCACTCCAGCCGTGGTCAACTGGTTGGCGATCCCCGTGATCGTGGGCGCGTCGTTCACCGCGTTCACCGTGAGCCCAAAGCTCGTCGGCGTGCTCATCCCCCCGTCACTCACCGTGATCGTGATCACGCCTGTCCCGCTCTGGTTCGGCGCGGGTGTGATGGTCACCGTCCGGTTCGCCCCGCTACCGCCGAACGCGATGTTACCGTTCGGCACCAGCGTGGGATTGCTCGAGCTGCCGCTCAGGGTCAGGTTCCCCGCTGGGGTTTCGTTGTCTCCTACCGTGAACGCGATCGCCCCGGTTGACGCGTCCTCGTTCGTCGCTTGATCGCCGATCGCCGATATCGTCGGCGGCGTGTTCGGGCCCGAGACCGTCAACACGAAGCTGCTGGACGCGCTCAACACGCCATCGCTGACGGTAATCGTGATGGTCGTGGACCCGGACTGATTCGCGACCGGCGCGACCGTGACGGTGCGACTGCCGCCGCTGCCGCCGAAGCCGATGCCGGCGACGGGCACCAGCGTCGGGTTGCTCGAGGCACCGCTGACCGTCAGGCTCGCGGCTGCGGTCTCGGCGTCGCCCACCGTGAAGCCGAGCGGGCCGACGGGCGTCCCGATCGTCGTCGTCCGGTTGGCGATGCTCGAAATCGAGGGCGCCGTGTTCGTGACGAGGACGATCGGCGAGTTCATGTCGAACTGGATCTCGGCCGGGCTCAGGGCGCGGTTGTAGATGCGGACCTCGTCGATGATGCCGCTCAGACGATCGCTGTTGCCGCCGAACTGGCCGATGAAGAGCGGCGCCACATTGCCGGCAGGACTCACCGTGAGCGTGGTCGACGTGTTCAGAACGCCGTTGATGAAGAGCGACAGCGTCGACCCATTCCACACGCAGGCGAGGTGGCGAAACAGCGAGGCCGGCATCGTCGTGGTCGAATCGAGGAGCTGGCTCGTCAAGCCGTTGCCGACGATGCAGCGAGCTCGATTGGCGTCCGTGATTTCCAACGCGTAGTTGTGGGCCTGGTCGTTGTTGGCCCCGCCCTTCGCGATGACCCCGTGCCACCGTCCGAGACTGTTGAGCCGCACCCATGCCTCGAGTGTGCCCGTGCCGGAGAGGTTCAAGGTCGAGTTGCTGGGCACGGTCACGAACCCGCTCACGCCGTCGAACGCCAGCGCGGTCCCGAAAACCGACTGCGAGGTCCAGGTGGCCCCTCCGATGTTTCCCGTATTGCCGTTGCCGGACGAATCGCTCGCGACGATGCCCTGCCCCTCGTTGAGGCTGTAGGCGGCGACCACGTCGGGCGTCCCGACGGGCGGCATGGGCAGAAACACGCGCCTGGTGTCAGTCAGGCCGCTCGAGTCGGTCGCCGTCAGGATGATCTCGAAAGCAAAGCTGCCGACGCCGTGGTTCACGACGTCGAAGCTTCCACCGCCGCCGCTGCCGCTCTGCAGCAAATGAACGTGCTCGTTGTGATGCAACAAGACCGTCCAGCTGAGCGCGCTCTGGGGCAGCGCGCCTTCATCGGGGTCTGACGCCGAGCCCTGGTACGTGACGGTCTGCCCCGGCACGACCACCGTGCCGTCGACGGGGCTTCCGATCGTGGCCGTCGGTGGGAGACTGCCGACGGTCACGACGACGGTATCGGTCGCGCTCGAGCCGGCAACGTCGGTGACCGTCAGCGTCACAGGGAAGCTGGCGACACCCGTGGCGGCGAAGGTCTGCTGGGGATTGGCGAGGGTCGACGTCGTTCCGTCACCGAAATCCCACAAGTACGTGAGTGGGCCGCCGTCGGGATCGACCGATCCGGCGCTCGAGAAGAGGACGGTCAATGGCGAGTAGCCCGCGGCCGGCGAGGCCGACGCCTTCGCGATCGGCGGACGTTCGGCGCCGGCGAATCGGATCCGGCCGACTTCACCGGTGAGGATCGCGACGTAGTACAGCATGCCATCGGGGCCGAGCTCGATGTCCACGGGGCCGGGGATTCCCGTCGCAAACGGCTCGATGGATGCCAAACTCGAGTTCTCGTCGAACACCAGGCGGGCCAGGAATTCCGCGGTGTAGTCGGCGAAGAACAGATTGCCGCGATACTGGAACGGATATTGGAACCCCGTGTAGAAAGCCCCACCGATGATGGTGCGTCCGACCGAATGGTCGAATGTGTAGAGCGGCGGCGTCACGGCGCTCGGGGAGAGCTGGCGACACTGTAGGAATGCCGCCTGGTAGTCCGGCTGCGGCCCGTTGCCCTCGAAGCACGGCCACCCGAAGTTGGCTCCCCGCCCGTGGTTGATCTCCTCCCACGTGTTCCAGCCGACGTCGCCGATGTACGGTTCGCCCGTGGCGGGGTGGAGCGTGAAGCGAAACGGGTTTCGCAAGCCGTAGGCCCACACCTTCGAGCGAACAGAATTGGTGCCGTCGTCGAACGGGTTGTCCCCCGGGGCGCTCCCGTCGGGGTTGATCCGAAGGATCTTGCCGTTGTAGCTGTTGAGATCCTGGGCTCGCAGCGCCAGCGGATCCACGACGCTGTACGAGGCGCCATCTCCATGACTCACGAACAGCTTCCCGTCGGGCGCAAACCGCAAGCTGCCGACGGAGTGCGAATCGCCATCGGACGGGATGCCGCTCAGAATCGTGATCTGACTTGCGGGCAGTGCCACATCCGGATTGATCGAGCTGGCGGTGACGCGGATCAATCGCGACGTCTTCGCGCCGCAGCTGCTCGGATTACCGCTCTCTTCCAGCGTGTGGAAGAGGTAGACGAATCCGTTGGTGGCGAAGCCTGGATCGAGTGCGAAGCCAAGCAACCCGCGATCGTTGCACTGATTGACCTGCGACTGGATGTCGAGAAACGGCGTCGACAGAAGCGCACCGTCCTTGACGATCCTGACGATGCCGCTCTTCTGCCAGATGAAGATACGGCCGTCCGGAGCGAAGGTGAGACCGACCGGGGTGAATGCGGGGAGCTGAGCCACCGTCTCGGTCACGAACTGCGGATCGACGAAGGTAATCTGAGCGTGTGTCGGCGCCGGCGTCGCCGCCGCGACCGCGAGCACTAGCAGGATTGAGAGCGCGGGAGCGAGCCCGCGGACACAAGGTCGCATCTCGGCCGGAGTCCACTCCTCTCTCTGTGACAGCTGTTTGGGGCTGTGCGCGCAGACAGAGAGGGTGAGCGGACGAACGCATGAGGCGACGCCCTCTCGAGCTACGGTTCGAGATCGACCCGGCGTTTACTCGATCGTGTAAGGGGCCTCCTCGTGCTCGGTCCGAGGGTCATCGATGGGCGACGGCGCATAATCTGCTCGCTCACGCGCAAGTGTCAACACGAATCTCGAAAAGACCTCGCGTCGCTCGAGCTCGCGTCGCAACGCCGCCCTGCGCACTCTCGCTGTTCTTCGACTTGCTGGCCCAGAGGACACCGCCCCGGCGTACTCCGGCGCGGCGTGTATCACCGCTGCGCTCGGCGCGATCGGGCAGGAGGAGCGGTGCCAGAAGTGCCGGCATACGGTCGGTCAGTGGAAGACGTACTGTCGCTTATCCACATTCTTTGCCGACGGCGGCCGCCGCCCGGCCCGCAATCGCGCGTGAACAACTGGGGCAGATACGGAGTGCGGCGTCGAAATCTCGCACGGCATCGGTGAACGCGTGTCTCGCGCAATGCACGAGCCCACGCCCGATCAAGGCATGCGGATCGTCTGGATCGAGCCGTGCGGCCTCGCTGAAGTCTCGAATCGCGTGGTCGTAGTCGCCTTGTGCGGCATGGACGAGGCCTCGGTTCCTCATCGCTCCCGCGTATTTCGGGTTCAAGCGAAGCGCTTCGTCATAGTCCTGAAGCGCGCGGACACTGTCCCGTTTTGCGGCGTGGGCGTTGCCGCGGTTGTTGAAGGCGAAGAAAATGTCGGGGTGCGGAAGGTCCCCGTTCTCGATCGCCAGAGTGAAGGACCGGATGGCCGCATCAAAATCGCCGCGCTGGTAGGCTTCCAGCCCCTCACGAAAGTGCCGCGGTCCCTGGTCGAAGCCGTTCTCGGCGGATCCAAGAACCAACGCGAAGACGAAGGCGGCCCCGCAAACACTGGTTCGCATCGACCGAAGTGTCATATCCGATACAGACCACTTCTCAGGTCACAGTTTCGATGCACAGAGGAAGCACGTCACTGAAATCTCGTTGAGGCTTCGGAAGCACATGCTGAAAGACTCTGGAGAAGGGCACATTCTGCACACACTCGCGATCGGAGCGCAGAAGTATCGGGCCTAGCTACGCGAGAAAACTGGTGGGCAGGGACGGGATTGAACCGCCGACACCAGGATTTTCAGTCCTGTGCTCTACCAACTGAGCTACCTGCCCACCAGACGCGTGAGGATAGCAGACGCGCGCGAGGGCGTCCACTTCCGACGGCGAGGAAGCGCGCTACTCGACCGGCGAGACGACGCCTAAAGCGCCCGACTTCTCGAAGTACAGCGTCACGATCACGACTTCGCCGGGCGTGAGCGCGCGGGTCAGCTCCGAGAGCGCGACGCGCTCGCCGCCCGAATGCAGACGCGTGAGGGCCGTCGGAGCCACCGTGATCTTCGTCAGCGGCTCGCCGGCCTGAGTGAGGAGCTGCGCGCGCTTGGCGATCGGCGTCTCCACCTTCACCAGCGCGTCCTCGAACATGCCGGTGCTGTTGATGTCCACGAAGAAGAGCGCGCTGTCGCCGTTGCGCACGATCCGGCCGTGCTCGGGCAAGAGGCGCACGCCGCCGACGTCCTCGACGGTCGGATAGTAAACGCAGCCGGCCACGAGCAACGCGCCGGCCATCAGAAGGAGAAGCCGCGACGCCGGCCTGCGTCCCCCGGCGCGGGCTCCCAGGGCTTGCGTCATGCGCCCTTGAACGCGCCCTCTGCGGCCATCGCCGCGAAGGCCCGCTCGTACGCTTTGACGGTGCGCTGGAGATCCTCATCTCCGTGCACGGCCGAGATCCAGCCGTGATTCATCGACGAGTCCACGCCGTTGTTCATGAGCGCGCAACGCAGCAGATGATAGAGACTGGCTCGACGCGGCCGATCCGGGCCGGCCAGGCCGGGCTTGCCCTCGAACGACACGTGGTAGATCGACGCTTCGCCGTAGCAGGTGCCCGGGACGCCGACGCGCTTCATCACCTCGGAGAGGCTCCGGCGCAGCTCGTCACCCGCCTTGTTGGCGCGCGCCTGCAGCGACGCGTCCGCGCACTGCTCGAGCGTTGCGATCGCGGCCGAGGCGCAGAGCGGGTTTGCATTGAACGTGCCGGCGTGCGCGACGCGCTGGCTCCGATCCCAGTCGGGATCGCCGCGAAACGCGAGCATCGACATCAAGGTGCGCTGACCGCAAAGGGCGCCGCCAGGCAACCCGCCGGAGACGATCTTGGCGAGCGTGGTCAGATCGGGCGTCACGCCGAAGTATTGCTGAGCGCCGCCTGGCGCGTAGCGGAAGCCCGTGATGACCTCATCGAAGATGAGCACCACACCGAGCCGAGTCGTCAGCGCGCGCAGCTCTTGGAGATAGCCCGGGATCGTCGGGGTCGTTCCCGAGCCGCCGCCCGCCGGCTCGAGGATGACCGCGGCGACGTCGCCGCGCTCGAGCGCCACCTGCACCGCCTTGATGTCGTTCGGCGGGCAGATCAGCACCTGGTCGAGGATCGCGCCCGGAACGCCCGCGGACATCGGTACTTCGTATGGCGGGTTCACGCCCGCGACGGCGCCGTCGTGCCAGCCGTGGAAGTGACCCGCGAACTTCACGATGCGCGACCGTCCGGTGAAGGCGCGCGCCACACGCATCGCGAGATGCGTCGCCTCGGTGCCCGACATCGTGAAGCGCACCAGCTCGGCGCACGGCACGAGCTGCGTGACCAGCTCCGCCCAGCGCACTTCGAGCTCGTGGCAGCCGCCGAGATGTGTGCCCCGCGCGACCTGCTCCTGCACCGCACGCACGACCGCCGGGTGACAGTGCCCCAGAAAGAGGGCGCCGTGGCCCATCCAGTAGTCGACGTACTCGTTGCCGTCGACGTCCCACTTGCGCGTGCCGGCCGCGCGCTCGATGTAGGTGGGAAACGGCGACAGATGGCGGATGTCGTGGGTGATGCCGCCCGGGATCGAGCGCCGCGCGCGCTCCCAGAGCGCGGCGGACTTGGCGTGCTTGGCGCGGTACTCCTCGTGGATCGTCATGATCGTCTCCTCGGCTGCCCCGCCCCAATCATACCGGAACGTGCTGCGAATCCAGGCACGCCGATCGCGGCCAGCCGGAACAGATCGACGATCGCCGCGTGGGTGTCAGCGGCCAGTCCGTCCACGGTGTGCTCGCGCCGTCTCGTGATGCCGTCGCACGCGCCCACCGCCACGCAGGCCGCGATGAGCCGGCGCTCGAGCTCGGGCGTGTGCAGGAGATCGCTGCCGACGAGCCGGCCGAGCGCGGCGACGACGCCGTACCCGCCCCAGTTGGAGACGCCGGCCACGACCAGGTGATCGACCGGAACCACGGTGGCGATCCGCGCTCTGAGCGGGTCGAGCCGCGTGATCTTCGCGCGCACGGAGCCCATGCCGATCTCGTTGCCGCCGTCGCCGATCCCGACGGTAACGGGGCGCCGAACACGGCGCTCCCCTTCAACAAACAGCTCGTCGATCGGCGCATTCCACGCCGCCACCGAGTGGCCCCGCATGTTCAGATAGTCGCCGGCGCGGTTGCGGCCGGGGCGCTCGATCGCCACCAGGTGCGTCGGCTTCTCCGCGTCGAGCAGCCGGCGGGCGCCGTCGGCTCCACCCGGGTACACGACGACATCCAACGGTTCGTCGAGCGTCTTGAGCGCAGCTTCGACGAGCGGCACGTTGACCGTATCGGTGACGTACGTGACGCGCGCGCCGAGCCGGCGCAGCGCGCGGCCAAGCACCGTCGCGCCCGGCGGCCCGTCGGTCTCGGGCATGTCGGGTTCGACGGCGAAGCCGGTGACGATCAGGACGCGGCGGGCTCCACGAAGCGCGCGAGCGGCCTTGGTGGCGGCGCCCGGCGAGGAAAACGCGGCGATGTCGCGGCGGCCGGGGTCGAGAGCGAGGATCTGGTCGACGAGGTCGGGGCCGCGCGTCACGAGGCGGACGCTATCACCGCCTCGCCTCGTACAGCAAGCACTGGTACGGCGCGAGCGGAACGGCCGTGCTCGTGCCACCGTAGGTCTCGGCGTCGCTGTCGATGAGCACGCGCCAGTCCGGCGCCTCGAGCGTGAGCGCCTGAGTCTTCGGGGTGAGATTCGCGACCAGCTTGACCTCATCGCCATCCGGGGTCGCGCGCGTCACGACGAGCACGGCGCCGTCGGCTTCGCGAGCCACGCGCGTGAGTTGCTTGTGGCCGGTGCCGAGCGCCGGATGGGTACGCCTGAGCGTCAGCCAGCGTCGGTAGAGCTCGCGCAACCCGCGGTGCCGCGGCGCGCCCGCGAGTGAATGGTTGAGCCGCGAGCTGACGAACGTGTTGGGCGCATTGGGATCAGAGATCTGGCCGTGCCAGTCCCAGCGCGTCATCTCTTCGGCCCTGCCCTTGCGCACCGCATCGGCGAGATTCTTGTCGAGGAAAGAGCTGAAGAACTGAAAGCGCGCGGTCTCACCGTACTCCTCCCCCATGAAGATGAGCGGGATGGCCGGCGCGACGAACATCAGGCTGGCCGCGAGCTTCATCGCCTCGAACGGCACGAGCGTGCCGAGCCGCTCGCCCTGCGGGCGGTTTCCGACCTGATCGTGGTTCTGCAGGCAAATGACGAAGTGCTCGCCGCCGAGATCGGCGCTCGGCGTGCCCCGCGGCTTGCCGAAATATTCAGACGGCTCGCCCTGGTAGGCGAAGCCCTCGGCGATCGCGCGCTCGAGATGCTGCTCGCCGCCGAAGTCGACGTAATAGCTCATCGACTCGCCGGTGAGCCGCCGGTGCACGGCGTGGTGAAAGTCGTCCGACCACACCGCGTCGAGCCCGAGGCCGCCGGCGGTCGTGGGCAGCACGATCTTGCGGTCGTTGTCGTGCGATTCGGCGATCACGTGGACGCGCCGGCCCATGCGCGAGGCCTCGGCCCGCACGGCCTCCGTGAACTCGGTGAGGACGTGCACGGGGCTCGTGTCGTAGATCGCGTGGATCGCGTCGAGCCGGAAACCGTCGATGTGGAACTCGCTGACCCACATGCGGCCGTTCTCGATCACGTGGCGGCGCACGCCCTCCGATCCCGTGCCGTCGTAGTTGACCGCCGGCCCCCAGGCGGTCTGCGTGCGGTCCGCGAAGTAGGGGCCGAACTCGGCCAGATAGTTGCCCTCGGGCCCGAGATGGTTGTAGACGACGTCGAGGAACACCGAGAGGCCGCGCGCGTGGCAGGCGTCGACGAGACGGCGCAGGCCGCGCGGGCCGCCGTACGTCGACTGCGGCGCCCAGAGATGCACGCCGTCGTAGCCCCAGTTGCGCGAGCCCGGAAACTCCGCGATCGGCATCAGCTCGATCGCGGTCACACCGAGCTCGACGAGCCGCGCCAGATGCGGAATGATCGCCTCGAACGTGCCGGGCGGCGTGAACGCGCCGACGTGGAGCTCGTAGAACACGAGCTCGCCGAGCGCGTGACCCGAGAACTCCTGGTCGGTCCACACGAAGCGCGTGGGATCGACGACGACCGACGGGCCGTGCACGCCCTCGGGCTGGAATCGCGACGCGGGATCCGGCCGATAGCGAGTCGCGTCGAGGCGAAACTTGTACCGCGCGCCCTCGGCGAGTCCCTCCAGCGTGGCGTCGAAGATTCCGCCGTCGCGCGCGTGCAGCGCCTCGATCGCCCGGCCATCGACGACCACGTCGACCGAGCGGCACCGAGGCGCCCAGACCCGAAATGTGACGCCGTTCGCGAGAAGGCTTGCACCGAGCGCGCTCATACGGTCCAATGAAGACCCCATGGCCTCACCGTTTGCCTTGGTTCTGCACACCCATCTTCCGATGGTGGTCAATCACGGCCGCTGGCCCCATGGCAGCGACTGGCTCTGCGAGGCGGCGTTCGAGTGCTATCTGCCGCTCCTCGAGACGGCGCACCGGCTGGTGGCCGATGGCATCTCGCCCAAGTGGACGATCAACCTGTCGCCGGTGCTGACCGAGCAGCTCGCCTCGCCCGAATTTCAGAAGGAATTATCTTTTTACCACGATAACGTCCGGCGCGCCTGCATGGAGTCTCGCGAGCATTTCATGCGCGCCGGGAACAAGGAGATCGTCCGCCTCACCCACTTCTGGGAGGAGTTCTTCGAGCGGATGTGGGAGATGCACCGGAGAATCGGGGGGGATATTCCCGGCACCTTCGCCGATCTCCAGCGCGGCGGCCACGTCGAGATCATCACCTGCGCGGCCACCCACGGTTACCTGCCGCTGCTCGCGCGGGACGAGTCGATCCAGCTGCAGCTTCGTACCGCCGTCGAGACCCACCGCCGGCACTTCGGCCGCGCGCCGCGGGGGATCTGGCTGCCGGAGTGCGCCTACCGACCCCGATACGAGTGGACGGCGCCGACCGGGCCCGAGAGCGGCCGCGATCGGCGGGTGCGGCCCGGCATCGAGGAGATGCTGGCCAAGCAGGGCCTCGAATACTTCATCGCCGACGCTCACCTCGTGTCGGCCGGCCAGCCCGTCTTCCTCTATCGCGACTTCCTGCCGCTCAGGAAGCAGGACAAGACCGAGCCTCAGGCGGCCGTGCCGACCGGCCAGGCGCGTTCGCCCTATCTCCCCTACCGGGTCGCCT
The DNA here is from genome assembly GCA_035275385.1 of Candidatus Methylomirabilota bacterium. Taxonomy (GTDB): domain Bacteria; phylum Methylomirabilota; class Methylomirabilia; order Rokubacteriales; family CSP1-6; genus AR31. The sequence goes on from DATEMW010000224.1 coordinate 12,792, forward strand.
CGCGGGGCGGCAAGGGCGAGGCGATCGCGTTCTTCCGCGACCCGCGGACCACGCTGCAGGTGTGGAGCCGCGAGCACGGGTACCCCGGCGACTACTCGTACCTGGAGTTTCACAAGAAGCACTTCCCCGGGGGCCTCAGGTTCTGGCGCATCACCGACAACCAGGGCGATCTCGGCACCAAGGCGGTGTACGACCCCGAGGTCGCGGCCCAGAAGACACGCCTGCAGGCGCCTCATTTCGTCGACCTGGTCGAGGACACCCTGGCGCAAGCCGGCAAGGGGCCCGCCCTCGTGTGCTCGCCCTACGACGCCGAGCTGTTCGGCCACTGGTGGTTCGAGGGCCCCCAGTGGCTCGAGCACGTGGCGCGCGAGATGGAGCGCCGCGGCGTCCCGCGGATGACGCTCGGCGAGGCGCTCGAATCCGTGCCGGCGCGCACCACACTCTCGCTTCCCGAGGGCTCCTGGGGCGAAGGCGGCGACCATCGCGTGTGGCTGAACCGCGGTACCGAGTGGACCTGGGACCGGGTGTACAGCGCCGAGGCCGAATGGGTCGGACACCTGGCCCGGCTCGACGGCCGCCCCGAGCTGCAGCGTGTGCTCACGCAGGCGGCTAGAGAGCTCCTGCTGCTCCAATCGTCCGACTGGCAGTTCTTGATCACGACCGGGACCGCGTCGGATTACGCCGAGCGGCGGGTGGCCGAGCACTACGCCGAGTTCAAGCGGCTCTGTGAGATGGCGCGAGCTCTCGAGGCCGGCGATTCGCTGTCCCCCGACGCCGCGCACTCGCTGGGCCGGCTCGAGCGCGACGACTTCTGCTTCCCGGACCTGAATCCCTCCTGGGCCCTCGACTCTCCCACCTCGGGCTGAGCACGATGCCTCGGCGTGCGCGTCTCCTCGCGATGGTCATGGCGGGTGGCCGTGGGGATCGCCTGCAGCCGTTGACGCGGGAGCGCTCGAAGTCGGCGGTACCGTTCGGAGGCCGCAACCGCCTGATCGATTTCGTGCTCTCGAACTTCGTGAACTCGGACATGCCCTCGCTCTACGTCCTCGTCCAGTACAAGGCGCAGTCGCTGATCGAGCACCTGCGCCTGGCCTGGCGGACGAGCGGCATGCTGCCGGACTTCTTCGTGACGGTCGTGCCGCCGCAGATGCGGGTCGGCGCGGCCTGGTACCGCGGCACGGCCGACGCCGTGCTCCAGAACCTGAACCTGATCGACGACTTCAACGCCGACGTCGTCGCCGTGTTCGGTTCCGACCATGTCTACCGCATGGACGTCAACCAGATGCTGGCCTACCACCAGGAATCGGACGCCGACGTCACGATCGCAGCCCGCCCGGTGCCGGTGGCCGACGCCCGTCAGTTCGGCGTGCTCGCGGTCGATCGCGCCGGACGAGTCGTCCACTTCGAGGAGAAGCCCGCGAAGCCGACGCCGATTCCGGGCGATCCCGAGCGCGCGCTCGTCTCGATGGGCAACTACATCTTCTCGCGCCAGCCGCTGATCGACGCGCTCGTGGCCGACGCGCGGCGGTCCACCGACCACGACTTCGGCCGCTCGATCATCCCCGAGATGGTTCCGACGGGCCGCGTCTTCGCGTACGACTTCCAGACCAACGACGTGCCCGGGGTCAAGCCGTACGAGGAGCAAGCGTACTGGCGCGACGTCGGCACGATCGCGTCCTACTGGGAAGCCCACATGGACCTTTTGGGCGAGTCGCCGCGCTTCGACCTCGACAACCGGCTCTGGCCGATTCGCAGCGAGCACCACGCCGGCCCGGCCGCGCGCTTCATCGCCGGCGACGTCGACAACGCGCAGGTCGGCGAGTCGTCGCTGGTCAAGCGCGCGACGATCAGGAATTCGATCCTCGGCAAGTCGGTGTGGGTCAACGAGGGCGCCGTGATCGAGGACTCGATCGTCATGGACCATACGACCGTCGGCAAGGGCGCCCACCTGCGCCGCGCGATCATCGATCGATTCAACATCATCCCGGCGGGCGCCGAGATCGGTCACGACCTCGCCGCCGACCGCCGCGTCTATCACGTCGACCCGTCGGGCCTCGTGGTGGTCCCGCGCGGGGGCCGGCGCGAGTTTTTGCGGGGCATCGAGGAATTTTGAACCGCGCGATCGTCATCCACGGCCACTTCTACCAGCCGCCCCGCGAGAATCCCTGGCTCGAATCGGTCGAGGTCCAGGACTCGGCCGCCCCGCATCACGACTGGAACGAGCGGGTGACTGCCGAGTGCTACGCGCCGAACACGGCGGCCCGGCGCGTCGACGAGACGAACCACGTCCTCGACATCGTCAACAACTTCGAGAAGATCTCGTTCAACATCGGGCCGACGTTGTTCGCCTGGCTCGAGCGGCACCGCCGGGACGTGTACGCGAAGATCCTCGAAGCCGACCGCGCCAGCGTCGCTGCCCGCGGCCACGGCAACGCGTGCGCGCAGGTCTTCAACCACATGATCCTGCCGCTGGCCACCCGCCGCGACAAGGTCACCCAGGTGCGCTGGGGCATCGAAGACTTCCGCGAGCGCTTCGGGCGAGAGCCGGAAGGCCTCTGGCTGCCCGAAACGGCGGTCGACAACGAATCGCTCGAGGTGCTCGCCGAGGCGGGCGTGAAGTTCACGATCCTGGCGCCGTACCAGGCCGCGCGCGTCCGGCCGCTCGACGCCGAGGCCTGGGAAGACGTCGGCAACGGGATCGACCCGAGCCGCGCCTATCTCTGGAAAGGCCCGCGCGGTCTCAGCCTGGCGGTGTTCTTCTACGATGGGCACATCTCGCGGGCGATCGCCTTCGAGCGCTTGCTCGAGCGCTCCGAGAACTTCGTGGCCTGGCTCAACGCGGCCTTTTCGGACACGAGGCAGTGGCCGCAGCTGGTCCACTGCGCCACCGACGGCGAGACCTACGGCCATCACAGCCGCTTCGGCGAGATGGCGCTGGCCGCGGCGGTGCAGCGCATCGAGGCCGAGGGCACGGCGACTCTCACGAACTACGGCGCGTTCCTGGCGGCCAACCCGCCCACGCACGAAGTCGAGATCCGCGAGAACACTTCGTGGAGCTGCGCCCACGGCATCGAGCGCTGGCGGTCGGATTGTGGCTGCCGCACGCGGGGCGACTGGCACCAGCGCTGGCGCGCCCCGCTGCGCGAGGCGCTCGACTGGCTCCGCGACCAGATCGATCCTTTCTTCGAGGCCCGCGCCTCGGCCCACCTGAAGGACCCATGGGCGGCCCGCGACGACTACGCCGCGGTGCTGCTCGACCGGAGCCCGGAGCGGCTCGACGCGTTCTTCGACGCGCACGCCCGTGAGCGTCTGGATCCGGCGGCGCGCGTCGAGGCGCGGCGGCTGCTCGAGCTCGAGCGCAACCGGCTCTTGATGTACACCTCGTGCGGCTGGTTCTTCGACGAGATCTCGGCGATCGAGCCGGTCCAGATCCTCCGCTACGCCGCAATGGCCCTGCAGTACCTCAACGACCTCGGCGGCGGTCGGCTCGAGGACGAGTTCGTCCGGCGCCTCGCGGCGGCGCCGAGCAACGTGCCCGAGATGCGCGACGGCGCCGAAGTGTACCGCCGTCTCGTCCGTCCAACCGCGGTCAACCTGAGCCGCGTCGTCACGCACTACGCGATCACCGGGCTCCTGGACGCGTACCCCGCGGACGCGCGCATCTACGCCTACCGAGTCGAGCGCCTCGACGAGGCGCGGGAGTCGGCCGATGGCACCAGGCTGGCCGTCGCCCACGTGCGCGTGAGCTCGGAGACGACCGGCGAGACGCGCGAGATGGTGTACGCGCTCGCCCACTTCGGCGGCCACGACTTCTCGTGCGGCGTCCGCACGTGGGACGACCACGCGACGTACGACGCGCTCAAGGCCGACCTGGTCGCCCGGTGTGCGCGCCAGAGCGTCGCCGACCTCGTCCGCGGGCTCGACGAGTATTTCCCGGGCGGGCTCTCGGCGCTCGGCCATCTGTTCCTCGACGAGCGCCGGCGAGTCCTCGCCAACGTCATCCGCGCGACGCTCGAGCGCCACGAGGAGACGTACCGCAAGATCTGGGAAGAAAACCGCAAGCTCGTCCACTACCTGCGCGAGGCCGACGCGCCGATCCCCGAGGCGCTCGCGATCATCGCGCGGCACGTGCTGCAGGAGCAGGCGAGCGCCGAGCTCCAGCCCATCCTGGATGTTCCGGCGATCCCCGACCGGTTCGTCGCCGTCATCGAGGAGGCCAAGGCGCTCGGGCTGACGCTCGACCTCATGTCGCAGCGATTCGTCATGAACCTCGCCGTCAGCCGCGCCCTCGACGCGATCGCGGACTCGCCCTCACGCGAGCGCGTCGGGCAAGCGACCGCGCTCGTCGAGAGCGCCCGCCGGCTCGGCGTCCGCTACGGCCACTGGGCGGCCCAGAATCGCTTCTTCCAGATCTGGAGCGAGCGGCCCGAGGCCCGAGCCGATCTGATGCCGCTCGCCTTAGCACTCGGCTTCAACCTGGCCGCGTGATCCGATCGTGAGCGCCCGGCCGATCGAGGCACCCCGCCGGACCGTCGTCATCGAAAGCATCGCTCCCGCCGTCGACGGCGGCCGCTATCCGGTCAAGCGCGAGGTCGGCGCGGTCCTCGAGGTCACGGCGGACATTTTCAAGGACGGCCACGACGTGCTGCTCGCGTTCGTGCGCTATCGCCGTGCCGACGAGCGCGTGTGGCTCGAGACGCCGATGCGGCACGTGGACAACGACCGCTGGGCCGGCGCCTTCAGGCTCGACGCGGTCGGACGGTATCACTACACGATCGAGGCCCTCGCCGATCCGTTCCGGTCCTGGCTCGTCGATCTGCAGAAGCGCCACGCCGGCGGCCAGGACCTCGACAGCGCCCTCGGCGAAGGACTGGCTCAGATCCGCGCGGCGGTCACGCGTGCGGCCGTCGCCGAGGATCGCGCGGTGCTCGACCGCTACGCCGAGCGGATCGAGCGCGCGGCGTCGCCGGCGGAGGCCGTGACGATCAGCGTCGAGCCCGAGCTCGCGGTGCTCATGGAGCGTGCCCTCGATCGCACGGAGGCCACCTGGGCCGAGCGCGAGCTCGAGGTGGTCGTCGACCCGGAGCGCGCGCGCTTCGCCGCCTGGTACGAGTTCTTTCCGCGCTCGGGCATCGCCCTCGACCGCAGCGCCACCTTCAAGGAAGCCGAGGCGCAGCTAGCCCGCGCCGCGGCGATGGGCTTCGACGTGGTCTATCTGCCGCCGATCCATCCGATCGGGAAGGCGCATCGGAAGGGACGCAACAACGAGCTGGTCGCCGCCCCGGACGACCCGGGAAGCCCCTGGGCGATCGGCAGCGCCGACGGCGGCTACACGACCGTGCACCCCGATCTCGGCACCGTCGAGGATTTCGACCGGTTCGTCGAGGCCGCGCGCCGCCTGAAGCTCGAGGTCGCGCTCGACTTCGCGATCCAGTGCTCGCCGGATCATCCCTGGGTGCGCGAGCATCCGGAGTGGTTCTTCCACCGACCGGACGGCACGATCAAGTACGCCGAGAACCCGCCGAAGAAGTACCAGGACATCTACCCCGTGAACTTCCTGAGCGAGGCCGCGCCGGCGCTCTGGGAGGAGATGCGGCGAATCCTGGAATTCTGGATCGGCCACGGCGTGAGCACGTTCCGAGTCGACAATCCCCACACCAAGCCCGTGAAGTTCTGGGAGTGGCTCATCCGCTCGGTGAAGGACGCGCACCCCGAGGTCGTCTTCCTGGCCGAGGCGTTCACGCGGCCGAAGATGATGAAGGCGCTGGCCAAGTCCGGCTTCACCCAGTCCTACACCTACTTCACCTGGCGCACCTCGAAGCAGGAGCTGATCGACTACCTCACGGAGATCACGACGCCGCCGGTGTCCGAGTACTTCCGCGGCAACCTCTGGCCCAACACGCCCGACATCCTGCACGAGACCCTGCAGCGCGGCGGTCGACCGGCCTTCAAGGCGCGGCTTGTGCTCGCCGCGACGATGTCGTCGCTCTACGGGATGTATTCCGGCTACGAGCTCTGTGAGAACGTGCCGCGGGAGCCCGGATCCGAGGAATACCTGAACTCCGAGAAGTACGAGTACAAGGTGCGCGACTGGGACGCGCCCGGCAACCTCGTGGAGTACGTGACGCGTGTGAACCGCATCCGGCGCGAAAACCGCGCGCTGCACGGCTACGCGAACCTGCGTTTCTACAACGCCGATGATCCGAACATTCTCTTCTACGGCAAGATGACGCCCGAGCGCGACAACCTCGTCTTCGTGGCCGTCAACCTCGACCCGTTCGCGACGCACGCCAGCGTGGTCGACGTTCCGATCGGCGAGCTCGGAATCGGCGACGGGCAGACCTACCGGGTGCACGAGCTCGTCGGCAACCAGTGGTACGACTGGCGCGGCGCGCGCAACTACGTGGAGCTAAACCCGAGCGTCGAGCCCGCGCAGATCTTCGTCCTGCATCGATAGGCGCGGCCGGCAGGGGCGCCGGCGGCTCGCACGACGGCTTATCGCTGAGGCGGCCGGGGCGGAGCGGCCGTGGGCGGTGGAAGGGGCTGCGGCGGCGTGAAGATCATCACCGTCACCTCACGCGTGTCCTTCCCGAAATAGACCAGCAGGCCCTCTGCGTACAGGAAGAACTCCGAGTCCCCCTCCTTGCCGATTCGGGAGGGCGGCCCCCAGCCGTCCATGATGAGCTTGCGGTTGAAGATCTCGGTCTTGGGCTCGAGCCTGAACGTGCGGACGACGTCCTTCTGGAAGCCCGCAGGGGTCAGTATCCCGAAATCGATGATCAGCTTGACGATGCCGGTCGGCGCCTGCGGCCCCTCGTAGAGCCACTGAGTGGAATCGTAGCCCTCGATTTTCTGCACGGTCTCCTTGTTGGGCGCGCCGTAGCGTTTGCGGACCTCCGACTGCGTCGTGGCCCCCGGCTTGATCTGGCCCCACTCCGCCGCGAGCGTCGGCGTCGCGAGCAGCAGGACGAGCGCGACAGCGCCAAGCCAACGCATGGCTAGAATCCGAGCGCGATGCCGTCGCCGCGAGGGTCGGCGCCGCCCATCAAGGTGCCGTCGCGCAGGACGATCCCGTGAGCGTGACCGCACCGCCAGAAGAGCTCGGGCGCGGCTTTCACCCGGTGGCCCCTGGCCGTCAGCGCGGTCAGGACGTCGGCAGGTACGCGCGCCTCGACATGCGTCATGTCGTCCGAGTCGCCCGGCAGGAACGCGCCCATGAGGAACCGCGGCCGCTCGATCGCCTCCTGGATGTCCATGCCGTAGTCGAAGAGGTTCGTGAGCACTTGCAGATGGAACATCGCCTGGCCGTTGCCGCCCATCGTCGCGAAGCTCAGGGCGGGGCGACCGTCCCGGGTGGCGATACACGCCATCAGCGTGTGGAACGGGCGCTTGCCGGGAGTCAGGGCCGCCGGATGCGCCGGGTCCATGGTGAAGTGGCGGCCGCGGTTCTGCAGCACCACGCCCGTTCCCGGCGCCACCACACCCGAGCCGAAAGCGTTGAAGAGGCTCTGGATCACGCTGATCAGATTACCGCGCTCGTCGGCGACGACGAAGCCCGTGGTATCGCCGGAGGGATCACCGAAGGCATACGACTGCGCCTTGGATGGATCGAACTCGCCGCGGCGCCGCGCGGCGTACGGCTTGGCCAGGAGCTCGGCCACCGGCACCTTCGCGTGCGCCGGGTCGCCGATCCAGCGGTCGCGGTCGGCGTATGCGAGCTTACAGATCTCGACGAGCATGTGCAGATGCTCGACCGACTGCGGCCGATGGTCGGCGAGCCGCAGGCCTTCGAGCAGATTGAGTCCGAGCAGCGCGGCGAGCCCCTGGGTCGGCGGCGGCGTCTCGTAGACGGTGACGCCGCGGTAGGTCGTCGAGATCGGCTCGCCCCATTCACCGGTGTGACGCGCGAGATCCTCCGGCGTGAGAAACCCGTCGGCCTCCATGCGTCGAGCGATCGCCTGCCCGACGCGGCCGCGATAGAAGAGATCGGGTCCCTCGGCCGCCAGCTCGGTGAGGGTGCGGCCGAGATCGGCGGCGACGAGCGGCTCGCCGAACTCGGGGCTGCGACCGTTCGGCGCGAAGATCCGCTGCCATTCTGGATCCGTGTGGACCGAGCGGTACTCGCGGATGATTTGACTCAAGATCGAGCCCGTCGGAAATCCGCGCGACGCCCAGTGGATCGCCGGCTGCAGGAGCTCGCCGAGCGGCCGCGTGCCGAAGCGCTCCAGCAGCATGGCCCAGCCGCGCACGCAGCCGGGCACGCTCACCGTCGCGGGCCCGGTGACCGGCAGGCCGGTCATCCCGCGCCGGCGCAGCTCCTCGAGGCTCGCGCGCGAGCCTGAGCGGCCGCTGCCGTTGAGGAAGTGCACGCGGCCGGTCGCGGCTTCATAGTACAGGCAGAAGATGTCGCCGCCGACGCCGCAGTTCTCGGGCTGCGTCACGCCGAGCACCGCGTTGACCGCGACCGCGGCGTCGGCCGCGGTGCCGCCAGACCTCAGGACGTCGAGTCCGGCGATCGTCGCGTAGGAGTGCGCTGAGGCGACCATGCCCCGCCGCCCGAGCGCGACGGGGCGATGCGAGTAGCCAATCGTGGGCATGCCGTCACCCGCCCTGGAACAAGCGTGAGATTTCGTCTTGCGCGAACACCGGCATCGGCTCCTGTCGGCTGCCGCTCATCAACGTGACGCCCTGCTCGCGCGGCACGACCTGGCCGATGAAGTGACAATCGATGGATTCGCGCGCGAGCGCGTGGATCACGATGCCGGCGTCGGCCGGCGACAGGGTCAGCAGCAGCGCCCCCGACGCGATGGTGCCGAGCGGGTCGAGCCCGAACGCCTCGCAGAGCGCGCGCCCCTCGGGCAGCACCATGATGCGGTCGCGGTCGATCCGGAGCCCGACCCCGGCGGCATCGGCCAGCTCGACGAGCGCGGTCGCGATGCCGCCCTCCGTCGGGTCGTGCATCGCGTGGACCGTGGCCAGCTCGCACGCGATCTCGGCCTCGGGCAGCACGCTGAGCCCCGGGCTCTTGAGAAACCCCTTCGCGCGCCGGATCAGGGCGGGCGCCACGCCGCGCTCGCGCAGCTCGGTCTCTTTCTCGCGCGCGATGATGGCTGCCCCCTCGAGCGGAACGCCCTTGGTCATCACGACCGCGTCGCCGACGCGCGCGCCCGACGTCGTCACGAGCTTGTCTCGATCGACCTCGCCGAGCATCGTGCCCGCCACGATCGGCCGGTCGAGCCCGTGCGTGATCTCGGTGTGGCCTCCCACCAGCGCCACCTCGAGCTCCTCGCACGCCGCGTGCAGCTCCGCGAACAGCGCCTCGACCGTGGCGTCGGTCGTGGTACCGGGCGGCAGCAGCACGGTTGCCAGGAACCACCGCGGACGGGCGCCGCGGACCGCGATGTCATTGGCGTTGACCTGTAGTGCGTACCACCCGATCTCGGCGGTCGCGAACGTGATCGGGTCGCTCGTCGCGATGAGATATCGGTCGCCCATGTCGATGACGGCGGCGTCTTCACCGACTCGGGGACCGACGACGACGCGGGGATCCTTGGTGTGATGCTTATCGAAGATCGCCTGCAGCGTCTCGGCACGAAGCTTGCCGATTGGCAGGGACCGCATGCCGCCCGGTAGTATACACCGCGTGTCGGGCCGCTCCACTCACCGCGGCGTCCCGACCGCCAACCGCCGGCTCCCTCAGGTCAAGAGCTTGAGGAGATCGGACGTCAAGTCGTAGAGCTGCGCGCAACCGGTCTCGCCGCCGAGGTGGCCCTGGATACGGCGGCGGAGCCCGTCGTCCGCGGTCTCGCCCAGCAGCGCCGATATCTTCCGCTGGGGCTCCGAGCAGATACCCATGTAGGGCAGCCTGGGCGTGATGTGCTCGGCGCGGACGATCGTCCCGGTCGACAGGTCGATCTCGTACGTGATCTCGAACCCGTGGACGTTGTCGTGCATCGAGTGGAACAGCGTGAGCCGACCGTCGCGGCGCGCCAGCCGTGCCACCTTCTTGCGGGCGAAGACGCGCCCCTGGCCCACGCGCGAGCTGTAGAGCTGGGGCTGCATCGGCGTCGTGACCGTGCGCGTGCCGAAGAGCCGGCGACCGGCGTCGGTATACGTGAAGCACGAATTCGGCAGATCGATCCATCCCGTCATGTCGAGCTGCCAGCATTCCCACGCATTGCCGTCCGCCGCGCGCGCAGCCCGCTCGGCCGGCAGCCGGGCCACCTGACGCGCGAGCCGCGCGACCTCGACCACCGCGCCCAACACGAAGCCGGCGTCCGGGCCGGTTCCCGTCAGCTCGGTGACGCGCCGGCTCAAGCCGCCGACCATCGGCGTTCCCGCGAGCTTCTCGACGCTCGACGCGACTGCCGGGTCGAGCGAGCCGGCGATCGGCCGGCAGCGCGCCTCGCGGATCAGATAGCTCGGCGACGGCTCGGCCACGACGGAAAGCTCGATCGCCTGATCGTCGTCGGTCAGCACGACCGTATGCGTGAACGCGTCGGCATGGGTCGTGTCGACCCAGCCATCCATCACGCGCTCGTAGTCGTCACGTCCCCGCAGCAGCGCCGGTGCGATCACGCGGTCACTTCGCCAGGTACTTCTCTGGGTCCTTGTCGAACTGCTGTTTGCATCCGACGGCACAGAAGTAATAGGTCTGGTCCTTGTACTTCGACTGCGCGGCGGCCTTCGCGGGCTCCACCGTCATCTTGCACACGGGATCGAGCGCCATGAGCTAACTCCTTTCGGGCGCCGGCATCGCCTCGCTCCGCCACGTCTTGAGCCTGAGGCTGTTCGTGACGACCGACACCGACGAGAACGCCATCGCCGCACCGGCGAGGATCGGCGAGAGCTGAATGCCCCAGATCGGGTAGAGCGCGCCCGCCGCGACCGGAATCAGCACGACGTTGTAGCCGAACGCCCACACCAGGTTTTCCTTGATGATACGCATGGTCCGGCGCGAGAGGTCGACCGCGGCGACGACACCACGGAGATCGGGGCGGACGAGCGTCACGTCGGCCGCCTCGATCGCGACGTCGGTGCCGCTGCCCATCGCGATGCCGACATCCGCGCGTGCCAGCGCCGGCGCGTCGTTGATCCCGTCGCCGACCATTGCGACGGTGCGTCCCTCGCGCTTCTGCGCCTCGACCTCGCGCGCCTTGTCCTCGGGGAGGACTTCGGCGAGCACGCGTTTGACACCGGCCTCGGCGGCGATCGCCTCGGCGGTCGGCCTGGCATCACCGGTGAGCATCAGGACGTCGATGCCGCGCCCGCCGAGCACGCCGACGATCTCGCGCGCCTCCGACCTCAGCACGTCGGCGACCGCAAGAGCCCCGAGCGCTTGCCCGCCGTGCGCCAGGAAGACGACGGTCTTGCCGCTTCCGGCGAGCGCGCGCGCGGGCGCGGCCAGCGCGTCGACCTCGACGCCGCGCGCGTCCATCAGCGTGCGATTACCGAGGAGCACGCGGCCGTCCGCCGTCATCGCGTCGATGCCCTGGCCCGGCACGGTCGTGAACTCGCTGATCGGCGGCAGCGCGAGGCCGCGCTCCTTGGCCCGCGTAACGATCGCTTCACCCACCGGATGCTCAGAGCCTTGCTCGGCAGCCGCCGCGAGCGCCAGGACCTCGTCCTGGCCGACCCCTTCGGCCGCGATCACGTCGGTGACCGTGAGCCGGCCGACCGTCAGGGTACCGGTCTTGTCGAACACGATCGCCGCGACGCGAGCGAGCATCTCGAGGGCCGCGGCGCTCTTGACCAGAATGCCGAGCTCGGCGCCCCGGCCCGTGGCCACCATGATCGCGGTCGGCGTGGCGAGTCCCATCGCACAGGGGCACGCGATCACCAGCACGGCCACCGCGCGCGTAAGAGCATAGAGCGCCGAGGGCGCGGGCCCGACGGCCCACCACACGACAAACGTGAGCGCGGCGATCGCGAGCACGATCGGCACGAAGATCGCGGCGACCCGATCAGCGAGCCGCTGGATCGGCGCCCGGGAGCCCTGCGCGTCGGCGACGAGCTTCACGATGCGCGCCAGGGTCGTCTCGCTGCCCACGCGCGCCGCGCGAAAGACGAAGCTGCCGGTCCGGTTCACCGTGCCGGCAAAGACCTGCGACTCCAGGCGCTTGTCGACCGGCAGACTCTCGCCGGTCAGCATCGACTCGTCGATCGTCGAGGCGCCGTCGACGATCGTTCCGTCGACCGGGATTCGCTCGCCCGGGCGAATCCGCACGCGGTCGCCGACCTGCACGTCGGCAGTCGGCACGTCGACGTCCACACCGTCCCGGACGACGCGCGCGGTCCGAGGCGCCAGGCTCACCAGCCGCCGGATCGCATCCGAGGTCTTGCCTCGCGCGCGCGCCTCGAGCCAGCGGCCGAGCACGACCAGGGTGATGACGACCGCGCTCACGTCGTAGTACGTCATCGCGCCGTGATCGGGGAACGCGTGCGGCCAGAGCGTGACCGCGACGCTGAAGAAGTACGCCGCGTTCGTCCCGACCGACACGAGGGTCGACATCGACGCGCTCCGGTAGCGCAAGTCGTGGAGGAAGTCCCGGTGGAACGGCCAGCCGACCCAGAATTGAACCGGCGTCGTGAGGGCCAGCAGAACCCAGGGGTCCTTCAGAACGGCGGGGACCCACGGCAGCAGGTGAGCCATACCGCCCACCAGCACCGGCACGGACAGCACGGCGCCCACGATCAGCCGAGTCCGCTGGGCCCGCTGCTCGACTTCACGCTCGGCGTCCCGCGCCTCGTCGGCCGGCCCGCCCGCCGGGCGCGGCTCGGCCAGCTCGTAGCCGGCGGCCGCCACCGCGGCGCGCAGCGCCTCGACGTTGGTGCGCGCCGGATCGAATGACACCTTCGCCTGCTCGGTGGCGAGATTGACCGACGCCTGGTCGACGCCGGGCACCGACGTCAGGGCGCGCTCGACCTTGCCGACGCACGCCGCGCAGTGCATGCCGCGGACCGGCGCGACGAGCTCCATGCCCTTCTCTTCGTCCATCACTTGCCTCTGAAGCGCGCGAACACGTCGAGCAGCTCGTCGATCTTCTGCTGGCGCTCGCTCTTGGAGCCGGTGCGCAGCGCGTCGGCGACGCACGACTCGATGTGCCGGCCGAGCAGAAGCTTCTCGACCTGATCGAGCGCTCCCTGGACGGCCGAGATCTGCAGCAGGATGTCGACGCAATACGCCTCGCTGTCGATCATCCGCTGGAGACCCTGCACCTGTCCCTCGATCCGGCGCAGCCGGCCGAGGGCCTTGGCCTTCGTCTCCTCGTTGATCATGGCTCAACCCCTGAGGGTATACCCCCTGGGGGTAGTATCGACCCGGGTAGCGCCGCCGTCAACTCGGCCCGGCGACGGACGAGACGCGGGTGACGCTCCGAGCCGACGAATCAGGCGTCGAACAGGGAGGGCTGCTCCGCGCCCGCCGCCCGTCGGCGACTGGTCGCGGCCGCCTTGGCGCCCTTCTTCTCGGGCTTCGCCTTGGCCGGTAGGGGCCGAGGAAGCTTCCAGCCTTTTTGATACGCGATGCGGTCCCCCTGCTTGATCACGAGCAGATCGACGAGACGCGCGAGCGGGTTGGAGAGCAGCGACAGATACTTCTCCCAGTAGCGCGGCGAATGAGCGAGCGTCCGCATCTGGTCGAGCGCCAGGGACAGCGCCGTCCGGTCGCCGCGCTTGGCGGCGAGCTTGAGGTCGCCGACCAGTCGCGCCTGGCTGATGCGTGAGGGGCGCTGACGCGCCATCAGCGGGTCACTGCGGCGCGCCGCCGCGCAGTCGCACTTCGTAGCCCTCGCGGTCGGGATAGTTCGGCTGGATCGCGACCTTGCGGTCCAGCGCCCGGGCCAGCCGCTCGAGCCCCTCCTGCCCGTCACCGTCGAAGTACCGGGCCAGGTCTGGGTGCACGCGGATCGCCACGTCACGGCCGGTCGCCTCATCCGCGGTGGCCACCTTGGCCTGGACGGTGCGGAAGATCTCAGCGGCCAGGGTCGCGTCCGACTTCGTGATACCGCTGCCCTTGCAGGTCGGACACACCACCGAGAGCAGTGCGCGCAGGTCCTGACGCACTCGCTTGCGCGTCATTTCGACCAGGCCGAGCTCGGAGATCTCCAGCACGTTCGTGCGCGCCTTGTCCTCGGCGAGCGCGCGCTTGAGCGCCCGGTACACCTGCTCACGGTGCTCGGCCGATTCCATGTCGATGAAGTCGATGATGATGATGCCGCCCAGGTCGCGCAAGCGGATCTGGCGCACGACCTCGCCGACCGCCTCGAGGTTGATCTTGAGCACGGTCTGCTCGAAGTCGCGCTTGCCGACGTACTTGCCGGTGTTGACGTCGATCGACACGAGCGCCTCGGTGTGATCGATCACGATGTAGCCGCCCGACTTGAGCCAGACACGGCGCCGGAGCGCCTTTTCGATGTCCTTCTCGATGCCGAGCGCCTCGAAGATCGGTGCGGGTTCCGACCACATCCGGACCCGATCGCGGAGCGCCGGGACGAGCGCTTCGACGTAGCCGGCGCACTTGTCGTAGACCCCGCGCGAGTCCACGACGAACTCGTCGACCTCGGGCGAGAACAGATCGCGCACGACGCGGAACGTGAGATCACCCTCCTCGTGTAAGACGGCGGGCGCCGACGCCTGCTCGAACCGCGCCTGCACTTGCGCCCAGAGCCGCGTGAGGAACTCGACGTCGGCGGCGAACTCGCTCTCGGTCTTGCCCTCGGCGTTCGTGCGCAAGATGAAGCCGCCGGGCGGCAGGGCCACGGAGCGCAGCGCGGCGCGCAGCCGCTCGCGCTCGCGGTCGTCGCGGATGCGGCGCGAGACTCCGATGTGGCGGGCTTGCGGCATGTACACCAGATAGCGTCCGGGGAGCGAGATGAAGGAGGTGATCCGGGCGCCCTTGGTGCCGAGCGATTCCTTCGAGACCTGGACCAGGACGGTCTGCTCCTTGTGGAGGAGCTCCTCGATCGGCGCCGTCTCGCGGCGCGGTTCGAGCTCTTCGACCTCGACCCCGCCGTCGGGGTCGCCGTCGGCGGCGGCGTCGCGATCGGTATCGACGTCGGCCTCGCCGTTGCCGTCCTCGACACTCGCGGCCAGCATCGCGCCGGCGACGTCGGTGAGGTTGGCGGTGTAGTCACCCGCGTAGAGGAAGGCGTCCTTGTGCAAGCCGATGTCGACGAACGCTGCCTGCATCCCCGGCAGGACGTTCGTCACGACGCCCTTGTAGACGCTCCCCACGATCGAGCGATGGCGATGCCGCTCGACGTACAGCTCGGTGAGGAGATTACCCTCCTGAACTCCGACTCGAGTTTCGGTGAGACCCGCATTGACGACGATCCGTTTGCGCACGGCAGCACCTCGCCGACACGGCGACCCGCATGACCCTGTCGCGCCGTCCGTGTCTCATTGGAACTGCCGCATTCGTACCGAAAGGAGGAGGCCCAGCGTCATGAAGGAGACGACCATCGAGGAGCCGCCGTAACTCATCAACGGCAGCGGAATCCCGACGACGGGCAAGAGCCCGGTCACCATCCCGACGTTGATCAAGACCTGCGCCGCCAACAGCGACGTGGCGCCCAGCGCCACGAGCCGGCCTACCGGCTCGCGCGCGGTCGCCGCGATGTCGAAGCCCCGCAGGAGGAGCAAGACATAACACAGCAGCAGGACGAGACAGCCGACGAACCCCCACATCTCGGCGAATACGGCAAAGATGAAATCCGTGTGACGCTCCGGGAGAAAAGCGAGCCGGCTCTGCGTCGCGCCGGCCACGCCTTTGCCCATGAGCTGCCCTGATCCAATCGCGATCTTGGCCTGGATCACGTTGTACGCGCTCCCGAGCGGATCGCGAAACGGGTCCAGGAAGACGAGAATCCGTTCGCGCTGGTATTCCTTGAGGGTGAACCAGGCCAGCGGCAGCGCCGACAGCGACACGAGGGCCAGGCCCCCGAGCAACTTCAGACGCGTGCCGGCGCCGATGAGCAGGATTACCAGCACCGGGACGAGCAAGAGCGCGGTCCCCAGGTCGGGCTGCTTGATGATCAGCACGACCGGGACCGCCACCATCGGTAGCATCATGATCAGCGTTGTTTTGCCCACGGGCTGCGCCCAGCGGGAGGTCAACGCCCACACCATCATGAGCAAGAAGCATACTTTGAAAAGCTCGGAGGGCTGCACCGACATTGGACCCAGCACGACCCAGCGGCGCGCCCCCGACACGGTTCGCCCGAGCAGGAAGACGGAGGCCAGCCCAATCAGGCCGATGACGTAGAGGGCCGGCGCGGCGCGGACGAGCCGTCGCGTGTCGATGCTGGCCAGGAACACCATGACGACCAGCCCGATCGCGAACCAGAGGAGCTGTCGGAAGACGACGCTGCCGCCCGCGCGCCCCACGTGGAGGCTCGCGAGGGTCACCGTGCTGATCACGACGAGTCCGAATGCGGTTATCAGCAGCAGCCAGTCGACGTTCTGGAACAGGCGCCGATCGACCCGCAGCACTAGCCGGCGATCTCCACCGCGGCGATCTTCTCGAAGAAGATCGCATTCAGGACCTTGCGCGCGATCGGCGCGGCGACCTGGCCGCCCTTACCGCCGCGCTCGACGAGCACCACCACGACCACCTCCGGCGCCTTGGCCGGCGCGAAGGCGGCGAACCACGCGTGGTCCTGCCCCTTCTCGGCCTTGGACTTGGCGATCATCTGGGCGGTGCCGGTCTTGCCAGCGATGTCGAGGCCGGGGATGCGCGCGGCCGCGCCCGTTCCGTTGTCGTTGACGACCGCCCACAGGCTCTGCCGGAGGAATGCCCACACGACCGGCGAGAGCTCGACATGGCCGGCGACCTGACCCTGATCGCTCCAGACGATGCGATCCGGCCGCTCGACGCGTTGCACGAGACGCGGCCTCCAGAGGACACCCCCGTTGGCGACGGCGGCCATGAAGCGTGCGATCTGCATGGGCGTGACCAGCACGGTGCCCTGCCCGATCGACATGTTGACCGTCTCGCCGGGCGGGAACCCCTTGGCCTGTTTGCCCCGCATCGCCTGAGGCCGCGGCAGCAGACCGCTCTTCTCGCCGGGTAGATCGATCGCCGTCGGCTGGCCGAACCCGAACGTGTTCGCGTATTTCACGATGGCGGCGCCGCCGATCTTCAGGCCCGCCTCGTAGAAGTAGATGTTGCACGACTGCGCGATCGCGTGATGGAGATCGACCGTGCCGTGGCCGCCCTCTTTCCAGTCCTTGAACGTCGCCGTCCCGAGCTGGAATTCGCCGTTGCAATAGGTCCGGTCGAGCGGGGTGATGCTGCGTTCCTGTAGGCCCGCCGCGGCGACGAGGATCTTGAAGACGGACCCGGGCGCATACTGCGTCTGGATTGTCCGGTTCAGGAGCGGGAAGTTCGGATCCTGCACCACGCGAACCCACGCGTCGCGATCGATCGTGCCGGTGAAGCGGTCGATCTCGAAGGCCGGCGTCGACACCATCGCGAGCACGTCGCCGTTGCGGGGATCCATGACCACGACGGCGCCGGCGAGGCCTTCCATGGCGCGCTCGGCCGCTTCCTGGATGCCGCGGTCGATCGTGGTGATCACCTGCGCGCCGGCGTGCGGCTCGGTCTGCTGGACTCGGCGGACCGGCCGGCCCATTGCGTCGACCTCGATCCGTTCGCCGCCGTCCTGACCGCGCAGGTAATCGTCGAGGAGACGCTCGAGACCGCTCTGCCCGACCATCTCGCCGCGGCGGTAGCGTCCCTGCTTGAGCTGCTCGTCGTTGGCCTCGCGCACGTAGCCGAGAAGGTGCGCCGCGAACCGGCTCGTCGGATACACCCGCTGAGGCTCGACCTCGGTGATGACACCAGGCAGCTCGAGCTTCCACTCCTCGACCTTCGCGACGTCCGCGAGCGTCAGGCCACGGCGCACGCGCACCGGCAGGAGCGAGTCGGCGGGCACGCGCGCCACGGCGTCGGTCAGGTCCTGGTACGGGATGTGGAGCAGCGAGGCCACGCGGCCCAGGACCGCATCGCGGCTCTCCTCGTCGCGCGGCAGCTCGCGCGGAATCAGCGAGAGCGTGAACGCGGGGCGATTGTCGACGAGCGGGATTCCGTGGCGATCGAACAGGATGCCGCGCGGCGCCGCGATCGGACGGACCCGGATCCGGTTCTTGTCCGAGGCGTCCAGGAACCGGCCGCCCTCCAATACTTGGAGATACCAGAGCTGGCCGATCAGGACGAGGAAGGCGAACACCACGGACGTGGCGATCACCATCACGCGCCTGTGTCCGGGGTCGCGGCGCGGCAGGCGGCGGACGCTGCTCACGCCCGGCTGCCCTCGAGCCGCCCGCGGACCGTCTGTGCCCAGGCCAGAGCCAGGACAACGGCGGCGCCGACGAACCCGTTACACAAGGCCTGCGGGAGCACGACGTACATCATCAGCTCGCCGAACGGCGCTGGGAAGCGAAAGATCTGAAGCAGCGCGAATCTCGCGAGCCCTTCGGCGATCGTGAGCACGACGAGCCCGGGAACCTGGACCAGCGGCTGACTCACCCGGAGCCGCGCGCCGGCAGCACCGATCGAAAAGCCGATGACCGCCTTCGTCATGGCCTGCACGCCGATCAGACCACCGCCCGCCGCGTCCTGGAGCAGACCGGTCACGAAGCCGGACAGGCTTCCGAACTCGGGGCCGCGCCGCAGTGCGAGCAGCACTACCATGATCAGCGGCAGGTCGGGCGTCACGCCTGCGATGCTGACGAGCGGCGTGAGGGTCGCGTGTGCGACCGAGCCCCCCGCAATCGTCAAGACCAAGAGGGCGCGCATCAGCCGCCCGCCGGGAAGAACGCCGTGAGATCGTGTTGCGCGTCACCCGTCACCAGCAGGACCTCGTCGACCCTCGCGAAATCGACGGCCGGCGTGATCTCGGCATAGTGAAACAGCGCGGCGCCGCGATTGTCGATGGTCCGCACGGTGCCGATCGGGATGCCGCGCGGGAAGAGTCCGCCTTGCCCGGCCGTCACCAGCACGTCGCCGGTCTGGATCGACGCACCATCGCGGGCCATGAACTTGAACCGCAGCGTGCCGCGCGGATCGCCCTCGACGATGCCCGGCGTTCGCGTTCTGAGCACGTGGGCGCCGACGGTCGACGTGGGATCCGTCAGCACCTGTACGATCGACACGCCGGGCCGGACGTCGACGACGCGCCCGATGAGTCCGCTGGGCGAGATCACGGCGGTCAGGCGCGGGACGTTGTCGCCGCGGCCGCGGTTGACCGTGAGCGAGCGGATCCAGCCGCCCCACTCGCGGGCGATGACTTCTCCCGACAAGGTCGTCAACGGGAGATGCTCCTGCAGGGCGAGCAGTCGGCGCAGGCGGCGATTCTCGTCGCTGGTCTCGGTGACGCGCAGGCCCTGAACTCGGAGCTCCTGCACTTCTTCCCGGAGGCGACGGTTCTCGGCTCGCACGTTCTTCCAGTCCAGGTATGTCGCCCAGAGGCCGAACGTGGCCCGGCTCGCCTTCGCGAGGCCGGTCTGGATCGGTGCCGTGACCACGGCAAAGGCGTCGCGGGCGGCGGAGCCGTACCCGCGCATCTGGAGCGTGAGGAGCAGCAGGCAAGCCGCCACCAGGGAGCCGAGCAGAACGAACTTCCGAATCTTCACCTTCCGACCCCCCGCGAGAAGGCTGGGAACCTGTTAAGCGGGGATCGCGACCTTTTTCAGGAGATCGAGCTCGTCGAGCACTCGGCCGGTACCGAGCGCGACGCAGGACAGCGGCTCGTCGCCTGGCGTCACCGGGAGATTCGTCTCCTGACGCAGGAGATGATCCAGACCGCGGAGCAGCGCACCGCCCCCGGTGATCACGATTCCCTTGTCCACGATGTCCGCCGCGAGCTCCGGCGGTGTCCGCTCCAGGCACGTGCGCACCGTCTCGACGATCGTCATGACGGGCTCGCGCAGGGCCTCGCGGATCTCTTCGTCGGTGATCACGATGGTCTTCGGGATTCCGTCGATGAGGTCACGGCCTTTGACTTCCATGGTGCGGCGGTCGCCACCCATCGGATAGGCGGATCCCAGCGTGACCTTGATCTCTTCCGCTCGCCGCTCACCGACGAGCAGGTTGTAGTGCTTGCGGATGTACTGCACGATCGCCTCGTCCATCTCGTCCCCGGCGATCCGGACCGACTTCGAATAGACGATTCCGGAAAGGGAGATCACGGCAACCTCGGTGGTGCCGCCGCCGATGTCGACGATCATGTTGCCGCCGGGCTCCTGGATGGGCAACCCGGCTCCGATCGCCGCCGCCATCGGCTCCTCGATCAGGTACACCTCGCGGGCGCCGGCCTGCATGGCGGAGTCGCGCACGGCCCGCTTCTCGACCTGCGTGATTCCGGAAGGCACGCCGATGACGATGCGCGGCCG
>DATEMW010000225.1:0-2748 GCA_035275385.1 Candidatus Methylomirabilota bacterium
GACCTCGACAGCCCCACGGTCGTGCTCGACAAGGTGAGCATGACGCTCGAGCGGCTCGGGATCGACGCGGCCGAAGTCGCGCCGTACCTGCTTCGGCTGCTCGGCATCCGGGAAGGCGCCGAGGCCCTGGACGCGCTGAGCCCGGAGTCGGTCCAGCAGCGGACGCTCGAGGTGCTGCGGCGGATGCTCCGCCGGGGGAGCACCCGGCAGCCGATCATCATGGTGCTCGAGGACGTGCACTGGATCGACCACGCCTCGCAGGCGTTCGCATCCGTCATGGACGGTCTGGCGGGCGTTCCGCTGCTGCTGATCCTGACCTATCGCCCGGGCTATCGGCCGCCGTGGACCGATCGCGCCAACTTCACCCAGATCGCGCTGCACGGGCTCTCGAGCGACGAGAGCGCCACCATGGTGGCGCCGATGCTCGGCTCCGAATCGGCGCTCGCCTCGCTTCGCCCGGCGATCGTCGCCAAGGCCGACGGCAACCCGTTCTTCCTCGAAGAGCTGGCGCGGGTCGCCGCCGAGCAGGGATCGACCGTGCGCATCCCCGACACCGTGGAAGAAGTGCTGCTGGCGCGCATCGACCGCCTGTCGGCCGGGGCGAGGGGAGTGCTCCAGCACGCGGCGGTCCTCGGCGCCGAGATTCCACTGAGGCTGCTGCGGGCAATTCCGGGTGATCGGGAAGGGGTCGAGCAGAGCCTGGGCGAGCTCACGCGCCTCGAGTTTCTCTACGAGCGCTTCGACGGCGACGAGCCGGTCTATGTCTTCGCGCACGGCCTCACCCAGGAAGTCGCGTACCGGACCCTTCCGGAGCCGCGGCGCCGCGCGGCCCACGCCGCCGCCGGCTTCGCGCTCGAGGAGATCTACGCCGGGCGGCCGGACGACGCGATCGAGCTCCTCGCGTACCACTTCGGCCGCAGCAGCGCGGACGAAAAGGCCGTCGACCACGCGCTGCTCGCCGCCGCCAAGGCGCAGCGCCGATGGGCCAACGCCGAAGCCGTCGCGCACTTCGACGCCGGGCTACGCCGCCTGGACGCGATGAAGGACACCGAGGCCAATCGCCTGCGGCGCATCGACGCCGTCGTCAATCAGGCCGAGGTCAAGTTCGCGGTGGGCCAGCACCGCGAGCATGTCCACGCCCTCGAGTCGATCCGCGGGCTCGTCGATCAGTGCGCCGACCCGCGCCGTCGCGCCGCCTGGTACTACTGGACGGGCTTTCTGCACAGCTTGACCGGCAGCAAGCCCGAGATCGCGATCGCCTACTGTCGCGAGGCGGTGGCCATCGCGGAGGAAGGCGGCTTCGAGGAGATCAGAGCGTACGCCGAGTGCTGCCTGGCCCACGTCTGCGAGGTGGCGGGCGATCTACCCGGGGCGCTCGAGGCGGGCGAGAGAGCGCTGGAGGTCTTCGAGCGTCGCGGCAACGTCTGGTGGGCGTGTCGGACGCTGTGGGTCCTCAGCATCGCGGCACTGGGCAGGGGAGATTGGGTCCGCGCCCTCGATTATTGCCAGCGCGCGCTCCAGCACGGGCAGGCGGTCGACGATCTCCGGCTGAAGATCGTCAGCTGGTCGCGTCTGGGCTCCACGCACATCCACCGCGGGGACTATCTCGAGGGGTTGCGCTGCCTCGACGAAGCCCGCGCGCTCTCGCCGATCGACTTCGACACCGCGATGATCAAGACGGCGCGGGGCCACGCGCTGATCAAGTCCGGCAACGCCGCGGCGGCGATCGCCGAGATAGTGGAGGCGGTCGAGTGGTTCGAGCGCTCGCACCTGCGCTATGGCCGAGCGATGGGAGCGCTGAGGCTCGCGGAGGGCTATCTGCGCACGGGGGACCGTTCGCGCGCGCGGCCGCTCCTGGACGACGTTCTCGCGGTCAGCCGTGAGCTCGGGTACCGGTACTACCAGGGGCGCGCGGAGCTGTTGCTGGCCGAATGCCTGCTGGCGGACGATCCGGGCGCCGCGACGGCGCACCTGGGCCGCGCGACCTCGATCCTCACTGAGATCGGCGCGCGCAACGATCTGGGCAAGGCGCTGGTGGTGCAGGCGGAGATGAGTCGGCGTGCGGACGATCTCGCGGGAGCGCGGTCGTCGCTCGGTCGCGCGCTCGAGATCTTCGAGGCGCTCGGGACGCTCGACGAAACAGCTCGGACCCGGCTCACGCTCTCAAGGCTCACCTGAAGGGCGCGTCGACCGGGTGCCGAGTCCGGGCTCGCTCGTACGAGCAAGCCCGGACTCGTCGCAGGTGCTGTGCTACATGCCGCCGCCCGCTCCCTCGAACCCGATCACCAGGCCCTTGCGAACGAGCTTGCCGTCGACCACGTACTCGTAGTCGATCCGGACGGCCTTGCTGATCCGCACCGTCGTGTCGCCGAGATTCCAGAAGAGCCCGCCTTCCCAGTACTGCGGCTGGTCCGGCGAGTACTCGAAGTCGAACGGCGCGTTGGCGTCGTGATGTTCGCCCATCCCGCTGACTTTCACCTCCGGCGCCGCGTCCAGATTCTGAGGCAGCGGGCGTCCCGGGAACCCGAACGCTTTCCAGTTGTACGGATCGTGTCTGAGGATGAACTCGCCGAGCCTGGAGTTGTCATCGGCCATGGTCGTCGTCTCCCTTGTGGCGACTTTCGCCAGCTGTGTGAGCGCCTCGATCGAGGGTGAGAAGAAATAGCCGCCTCCGGTCATCGTCACGAACTGCCCGAGGACGATCGGCGTTTGCCTGAGCGCCTGCCCTTGACCTCCTCTCAGCGGAAG
>DATEMW010000226.1:0-3059 GCA_035275385.1 Candidatus Methylomirabilota bacterium
AAGATCTCCGCCGGGCTGGTCTGGCGCGAGTGGATCAGGATCGCGTCGGCGCCCGCCGCGTGATACGCCTCCGCGCGCTTGAGCGCTTCCGGAAGGCCCCAGCCGGCGATCAGCGCTTCCACGCGGGCGATCAGGACGAAATCGGCATCGCGCTGGCTGTCCTTGCCGGCCTTGATCTTGCCGCAGAACTCGCCGATGTCGGCGAGCGGCTGAAGCTCCGAGCGAAGGAACGAGTTGGTCTTGGGGAAGAGCTTGTCCTCGATCACGACGCCGGCGACGCCGACCTGCTCGAGCTTGCGAACGAGGCGGCGCATGTTGTTGAAGTTGCCGTAGCCCGTGTCGCCGTCGAGCAGCACCGGCACCGACACGGCCTCGGCCATGAACGCGACGTGATCGACGACCTGGGTCCAGCTGAGCTCGTTGTTGTCGCGAACGCCGAACGAGGCGGACAACGTGAGCCCGCTCGCCCAGATGCCCTCGAAGCCGGCTTCCTCGCCGATGCGCGCGGAGAGCCCGTCGTGAGCTTCCGTCAGAAATGCGATCTCGGGGCGTGTCACCAGGCGCCGCAATTGCGTGGTCGTCCGCATGGGCAGGTTGCCTCCATTGCGTGCAGATACTCGCGCGGAAGACTCGATCAACGGGTTTGAGTCTACGCCCGGGGTCTCGCAACGCGGTCATTTTTGCGCCCTGGCATACTGATCTCATCGAGCCCTGGGACCCCAACGATGAAGCTCGAGCCTGACGAGACATCACCGGCCGATCGTCTGACGATCGCTCGCGCCCTGCGCGAGATGGCCGAGCTGCTCTCCGCCTCCGGCCAGGAGCCATTCAAGGCGCGCGCCTATCTGCGCGGCGCCGAGGTGCTCGAGCGCCTGGACGCCGATCTCGGCGAGCTCGTGCGGGGCCGCCGTCTCATCTCGTTGCCGGGCATCGGGTCGGCGCTCGCCGCGATGATCACGGATCTCTACGAGACCGGCTACTCGCGGACGCTCGAGGAGCAGCGCCGGCGCGTGCCGCCGTTCGTGCTCGAGCTCTCGCGCATCCCGCGTCTCTCGCTCGACAAGATCGCCAGGCTCCACGACGCGCTCGGCGTGAACACCCTCGAGGACCTCGAGGCGGCGTGCGTGGCGGGTCGCGTCAGGACGCTCAAGGGCATGGGCGAGAAGACCGAGCGCCGGATCCTGGACGAGATCCGCCGCCTGCGAGAGCCCGAGGCGCGGCGCGCGCTGCTGCCCGAGGCGCTCGCCGTGGCCGACGCGATGCGCGCGTTCCTCGCAAAGACCTCCGGCGCCACGGACGCCGAGGTAGCCGGCGAGCTTCGCCGCTGCGTGGAATCAGTCGGCGATCTCTCGCTGGTCGTCGCGTCGGACCGGCCGACCGACACGATGAAGGACGCGCTCCAGGCCCCGGCGCTGGCCGAGGTGACCTCGCGCGAGAAGTCCGGCTTGGAGGGGCGTCTGGCGACCGGCCTTCCCGTTCGAGTCGCCGTCACGCCGCGTGCCGCGTTTGCCGTCACCCTGCTTCGGGCGACGGGCTCGGCGACTCACGTCGAGCATCTCGAGCGGCTGGCCCGCGAGCGCGGCGTGCCGCTGGCCGGCGAGAGCGAGGAAGAGATCTACCGCCGCCTGGGGCTGCCCTTCGTTCCGCCCGAGCTTCGTGAAGGCGACGGCGAGATCGAGGCGGCCATCGCCGGCGATCTGTTCAACGACCTCGTCACCGCCGGCGACCTGAAAGGCCTCGTGCACTGCCACACCGTCTACAGCGACGGCCAGCACACCGTCGAGCAGATGGCGCGCGCGGCCGACGCGCTCGGTATGGCGTACATGACGATCACCGATCACTCGCCGTCGGCGGCGTACGCGGGTGGCCTCACGATCGATCGGCTCCGGGCCCAATGGGAAGAGATCGCGCGGGTGCAGGAACGCGTGTCCGTCCGGCTGCTGCGCGGCACGGAGTCGGACATCCTCGCCGATGGAAGCCTCGACTATCCGGACGCGATCCTCGAGCAGCTCGACGTCGTCATCGCGAGTATCCATCGCCGCCACAAGATGGACGCCAACCAGATGACCGAACGCCTCAAGCGCACGATGGGACTGCCGTGCTTCAAGATCTGGGGCCACGCGCTCGGGCGCCTGATCCACTCGCGGCCGCCTGTCGAGTGCCGGGTGGAAGAGGTGCTGGACGTTGCGGCGGCGAGCCGCGCAGCGGTCGAGATCAACGGCGATCCGAGGCGTCTCGATCTGGCGCCCCAGTGGCTCAAGGCCGCGCGCCGGCGCGGACTCTCCTTCGTCGTGTCGACCGACGCCCACTCGATGGCCGAGCTCGCCAACATCCGCTATGGTGTGGCGATGGCGCGGCGGGGCTGGGTGCGACGCGGCGAGGTCCTGAACACTCGGAGCGTCGAGGAGTTCGCGCGGTCGGTGGCGCCGGCAGGCCGCGCGTGAGCCGGATCTTCCTGCTCTCTCCGGCCCACTGCGGAGGGTTGCGCGCGCGGCTGGTCATGAGCGAGCGCGCGTCGTTCGATCTGGCCCACCGCGTTCGCGCGCGTGACGGCGCGCCGCTCGGCGAAGTGTTCTCGTTCCTGAGCGGGCTCTACTTCCGCGGCAAGCTCACCTATGCGCGCGCGTTTGCCCAGCCGCCGGACACGGGCGTGCTCGTGATCACGCCGACCGACGGGCTCCGACCGGCCGACGAGCCCGTCGATCTGGCCAGGCTGCAACGGTTCGCGACCGTCGACATCGCCGGCGACGATCCGCGCTACCGGGGGCCGCTCGACCGCGACGCGCGCCGGCTGGCCCGGCGCATCGGCGCCACGGGCGAGGTGGTGCTGCTCGGCAGCATCGCCACCGGGAAGTACATCGAGCCGCTGCTGGCCGCGCTCGGCCAGCGCCTGCGGTTTCCTGCCGACTTCGTAGGCCGCGGCGACATGAGCCGCGGCGGTCTTCTGCTGCGCTGCGCGCGGGCCGGGACCGAGCTCGAGTACGTCGGCGTCGGCGACGTCGTGCGGCGCGGACCGCGCCCGCCCAAGCTGCCGCCGCTGGTCCGATGAGCCCGGCCGG
>DATEMW010000227.1:0-6100 GCA_035275385.1 Candidatus Methylomirabilota bacterium
GCGCTACATCGCTCGGCGGCTGATCGTGCTGGTCCCGACCCTGTTCTTCGTGTCGGTGCTGATCTTCTCGCTCCAGCAGCTCCTGCCCGGCGATCCCGCCGTGGCGCTGGCCGGCGAGGAGCACGATCCGGTCGCCGTCGCCGCGATCCGTCAGAAATACCACCTCGACCGGGCCGTGCCCGTTCAGTACGCGATCTGGATGGGACGGGTCCTGCGCGGCGACTTCGGCGAATCGATGCGGAACAAGATTCCGGTCTCGCAGCTCATCGCGTCCAAGCTGCCCGTCACCGTCGAGCTCGCCGTGTGCTCGATGGCGATCGCGCTGATCATCGGTATCCCCGCCGGCATCGTCGCCGCGGTCCGTCAGGGCAAGCCCATCGCCGTCGTCGCCAACGTGCTCGCGCTCTCGGGCCTGTCGGTCCCGCACTTCTGGCTCGGCATTATGCTGATCTTGCTGTTCGCGGTGCACCTGGGCTGGCTCCCCGCGTCGGGCTACGTCGCTCCGTGGGAGGACTGGCGACGGAACCTCGCGACGATTCTCCTGCCGTCGTTCGTGCTCGGCACGGGAGTGGGCGGGATCATGATGCGGCACACGCGCGGCGCGATGGTCGAGACGCTCGGCGCCGACTACGTGCGCACGGCGCGCGCCAAGAGCGTCGCCGAGCGCATGGTGGTGCTCAAGCACGCCCTGCGCAACGCGCTGATCCCGGTGGTCACCCTGGGCGCCATCGAGTTCGGCCGCCTGCTCTCCGGTGCGGTGCTGACCGAACAGATCTTCGCGATTCCGGGATTCGGCAAGATGCTGGTAGACGGCGTCTTCAACCGCGACTACGCGGTCGTCCAGGGCGTCGTGCTCGTCTCGGCCGCGCTCTACGTGCTGCTCAACCTGGCCGGCGACGTGCTGTGCTTCCTCGTCAACCCGCGCCTTCGAGGGCCGGCGTGAACGCGGTGCCGGCGACGCTGGCGGTCACGGTCGTGCGGCGGCCCTCGACCGGCCGTCGGCTCCTGCGGCGGCCGGCCGCGGTGCTGGCGCTCGGCATCGTCGGCGCGTTCGTGTTGGTCGCGCTCGGGGCGCCGTGGCTCGCCCCGTTCGATCCGATCGCCACCGACTTCGGCGCGGTCCGCAAGGCCCCCTCCGCGCTGCATCGTCTGGGCACCGACGAGGTCGGGCGCGACGTGCTGGCGCGCCTCATCTGGGGTGCGCGAGCGTCGCTCCTGGCCGGACTCATCCCGGTCACGATCGCGGTCGCTGCCAGCATTCCCCTCGGGCTCGTCTCGGGGTATGTTGGCGGCTGGATCGACGACCTCATCATGCGACTCACCGACGCCATGCTGGCCGTGCCGTTCTTGATCGTCGCGATCGCACTCGCCGCGTTCCTGGGGCCGAGCCTCACGAACGCGATGATCGCGATCGGCATCGCGGCGCTGCCGGTGTTCTTGAGACTGGCGCGCAACACCGTGCTGGCGGTCAAGGCCGAGGACTACGTCGAGGCCGCGCGGGCGCTCGGCGGCTCGCCGCTCAGGATCGGCGTGCGCGCGATCCTGCCGAACATGCTGCCGCCGCTCCTGATCCAGTCGAGTCTCACCGTGGCCGCCGCGATCATCGCCGAGTCGAGCCTGTCGTTCCTGGGGCTCGGCCAGCAGCCGCCGGCGCCGTCGTGGGGCAGCATGCTGAACGCCGCGCAGCGCTATCTGTCGCAGGCGCCCTGGATGGCGCTCTACCCCGGCCTCGCGATCTTCGCGATCGTGCTGGCCCTCAACGTACTCGGGGACGCGCTGCGCGACGTCCTCGATCCGAAGCACC
Organism: Candidatus Methylomirabilota bacterium; assembly: GCA_035275385.1. Lineage (GTDB taxonomy): Bacteria > Methylomirabilota > Methylomirabilia > Rokubacteriales > CSP1-6 > AR31. Next base: position 1,805 of record DATEMW010000227.1, read on the forward strand.
GCTGACGTCGTGACGAGACAGCGAGGGAGACCGTGATGGTACGAATCATCGACATGGAATGCAGCATCCCGAAGACCGACGCGAGCCAGCCCGAGCCGGGCCACGACGACAAGCCGGCAGTCGCGCAACCGGCCGGCTACGGCATGGCGAACTACAGCCGGATCTTCAAGTCGCGCCAGGAGGGCGCCGACCACCGGCCCGAGATGAGCCTCGACGCCTACGTCGACAAGCTCGGCAAGCTCGGCATCGTGCGCTCGGTGCCGTTCGGGATCACCAACGACGAGGAGACCACGCTCCTGCGCCGCTATCCCAACCGCTTCATCGGGCTGGCGCGCATCAGCATCAACGCCTTCAAGGGCATGACGGGCGTGCGCGAGCTCGAGCGGCTGGTGCGCGACGAGGGCTTCAAGGCGCTCGGCGTCTCGGCCCTCGTCGACATGATCCCGGCGAGCGACCGGCGCTACTACCCGCTCTACACGAAGGCCGCGGAGCTCAAGATCCCCGTGCGCATCTACTCGTCGATGAACTACGCGAACGACCGCCCGTACGATCTCGGTCATCCGCGTCATCTCGACCAGGTCGCGATGGATTTCCCGGAGCTCCGTATCATCGGCGGGCTCGGCGGCTGGCCGTGGGTGAACGAGATGGTCGCGCTCGTTCGCCGGCATCCGAACCTCCACATGGACACCTCGGCGCACCGGGCGAAGTATCTCGGCCAGCCCGGCTCGGGCTGGGAGATGCTGATGCAGCTCGGCAACACGCTGATCCAGGACAAGGTGCTCGTGGGGCTCTCGGCCGGGCTCGTGGGCCAGCCGTACGAGACGTTGATCGACGAGTACATGAATCTGCCGCTCAAGGACACCGTCAAGGAGAAGTGGCTCTACAAGAACGCCGCGCGCGTGTTCGGGCTGGAGTGACGGACCGCACATGATGGCGGATCGCTTCGGACTGCCGGGCGCCGCTCGCGGCGGGGCGCTCGACGGCGTGGTCGTGCTCGAGCTCGCCAACACCTTGGCCGGCGAGCTCGCGGGTGGATTGCTCGCCGATATGGGCGCGACGGTCGTGAAGATCGAGCCCCGCGAGGGATCGCCGCTGCGGCGTCGCGGGCCGGGCCTCGACGGCGAAGACTCGCTCTACTTCCAGTCCGAGAATCGCGGCAAGTACTCCGTCGTCGCCGAGCTCGACGATCTCGGCCGCCAGCCCTGGCTCGCGACGCTGCTGGCGTCCGCCGACGCGATCGTCGAGGATCTCGGGCCCGGACGGCTCGAATCGGTCGGGCTGTCTCCCGACGCCCTCCTGGGCCGCAACGCTCGGCTGGCCATGCTTCGCATCTCGCCATTCGGTCAGACCGGACCGCTGGCCGGCGAGCGCGGTGACGATCGCATCGCGCAGGCGTTCTCGGGCATGCAGTTCGCGACGGGCTTTCCCGATCGCGCACCGATCCCCGTCACCGTGCCACTGGCCGAGGCGTGGTCGGCCATCCTGGGCGCCGGCACGCTCCTGATGGCGATGTTTCATGCCCGGCGCAGCGGGCTGGGCCAGGTCGTCGACATCGGGCTCTACCAGACCGCGCTGCGCATGCAGGAAGACGTCGTCATCCGCTATCACACGACCGGCGCGGTCGCGTCGCGCATGGGCACCGAATCCGCGACGGTGGTGCCGGCGAACGTCTATCCCACTCACGATGGCGGGTTCATCGCGCTCTCCGGCGCCGGTGATCAGCCATTCGCGCGTCTGTGCGAGTCGATCGGCAGACCCGAGGCCGTCAAGGATCCGCGGTTCGCGTCGAGCGCGGCGCGCCTGGCCAACCGTGCCGCAGCCGACGAGCTGATCCGGACGTGGGTCGCCCAGCACGATCTGGCCGACGTCGAAGCGCGATTCACGAAGGTCGGGGTGGCCGGCACCGCCGTGCGCTCGGTCGACGAGATCATCGGCGATGCGCACGTGAAGGCGCGCGAATCGCTTGTGCGCCTGACGTCGTCCTCCGGCCGCGAGTTCGTGGCTCCCGCGCCGACGCCGAGGTTTTCGCGGACGAGCGCTACGGCGCCGGCTGGTGCGCCGCGGCTCGGCGAGCACACCGCGCTCGTACGCGAGAACGTCGAAAGCCTCGCGGCGCGTCCGCGGATCGAAGCCCCAACGCCGAGCTCGGCGACCGGCGCGCTGGCCGGCGTGCGCGTGCTCGACCTCTCCCAGTGGCTTGCCGGCCCGGCGGCGGCCGCGCTGCTCGGCGACTTCGGCGCCGAGGTCATCATGGTCGAGCTGCCGGCTTCCGGTCCGGCCTCGATCGACGGTCCGGGGAGCCGCGGTACGGGATTTCCCGTCACGAACCGGAACAAGCGCAGCGTCACGCTCGACGTGCGCGCGCCGCGCGGCCGCGAAGTCTTCCTCGAATTGGCCCGCCGGAGCGACGTCATCGTCGAGAACTTCCGACCCGGGACGCTCGAGCGGTGGAACCTCGGGCCGTCGGAGCTCCACGCGGTCAATCCGCGACTGGTCATCCTCAGGTCGTCGGGGTTCGGCCAGAGCGGACCGTACACGGCGCGCGCAGCCTTCAACCCGGTGGGTCTCGCCTTCGGCGGCATGACCTATCTGAACGGCTTCCCCGATCGCCCGCCCTGCCGCGACGGCGTGACGGCCGGCGACTACTCGACGGCGCTCTTCAACGTGCTCGGCATGGTCGCCGCGCTCTTACGCCGCGACGTCGATGGCCAGGGACAGATCGTGGACACGGCGATGTACGAGTGCGCGCTGCGTCTCACCGGCGATGCGCTCGCGGTGCGCAGCGCACTCGGCATCCGGCGCGAGCGCGCCGCCGGCGACTCGCCGCTCTATCCGAGCAGTCTCACGGTCGAGGCGGTCGACGGGCGCTTCGTCGCCGCGTCCGCCGCGAGCTGGAGCGAGCTCGGCGGTGCGCTCGCCCGTCTTGGACGTCCCCGGTCCGACGATCCCGTCGCGCTGCGTGAGGAGATCGCGAAGCTGGTCGGCGGCGTCACGGCCGAGGACGCGGTGCGCGCGCTGCGCCAGGCCGGGCTCGCCGCGAGCGTCGTGAACTCGGTCGCCGAGCTGGTGCGTGAGCCGCATCTCTGGAGTCGCGGCGATCTCGTTCGGCGCAGCGATGCCGAGAAGGGCGAGATCGTCATGCAGGGCATCGTGCCGATCATGTCGAGGACGCCGGGACGACTGACCGATTGGTCGCGCCGTCCCGGCTCTGACAGCGAGGCAGTGCTCGGAGCGCTGCTCGGCTACACGCCCGAGCAGGTCCGCGCGGTCACGTCGGCCGCGCCTACTTCGGCACCAGGCTCTTGAAGCGCGGCATGACCTCCTTGGCCAGGAGCTCGAGCGAGTGCCGCCAGGCCTGGGGGTTCTCGGAGTAGTCGAAGCAGAACAGCAGCAAGGTCCCGAAGCCGCCCACCTCTTGGTAGATCTCGTGCAGGCGATTGGCGACCGTCGCCGGAGAGCCCACGAGCCAGTTGTGCCGCGCGCAGTACTCCGGCGTCACGTCGGAGTCCGGCACGTCGGGCTTGTGCTTCAAGTACTCCGTGAACTGGAACGACGCCAGCAGCGGCAGGAAATACTCAGTCATCATGCGGCCCATCATGCCGCCCGCCGAGAGGCGCAGAGCCTCGGCATCCGTGTCGGCGATGAAGATCTCGCGCACCAGGCGCCAGTCGGCGCGCTTCGGCGTCCGGCCGGTCCGCGCGGCGCCCTGCTCCACCGCATCCCAGTGGCTGCCGACGTAGGTCGGATTCAGGTTCAGGCTCATCGGCCAGAACCCGCGCTCGCCGGCAAGCTTCAAGGTGTCGGAGCCCTTGCTGACGCCCGCGACGCCGATCGGCGGGTACGGCTTCTGGAACGGCTTGATGTGGGGGCGCAAGGTGTCGAGCATCGTGCCGGTCTTGGTGACGTGCCAGTACTTGCCCTTGTGATCGAACTCGGGCTCGTCGCTCCACAGACGCAGGATGATCTCCAGCGACTCACGGGTCATCTCGCGGTGCTGGCCGGAGGTGCCGTCGACGTTGAACATGGCCCAGTCGCTCGGGAGCCCGCTCGCCGCGACGCCGAAGTTGAGCCGGCCCTGCGCCAGGTGGTCGAGCATCGCCACGCGATGGGCGAGCTCGGCCGGATGGTGATAGGGCATCAGGAACCCGCCCGGCCCGATGCGCATGCGCGTGGTCTCCATGAGCGCCTGCGCCACCAGCAGATCGGGCGCCGGGTGCGGCTCCCAGGGCGCCGTGTGGTGCTCGCCGATCCACGCCTCGCTGAACCCGAGCTCGTCCGCCCAGCGCAGCTGCTGCA
>DATEMW010000228.1:0-8334 GCA_035275385.1 Candidatus Methylomirabilota bacterium
CGCCGAGGAGTCCAATCGCTTCGGCACCAACGAGTTCATCCAGTACTGCCGCGTGATCGGCGCCGAGCCCTACATCTGCGTGAACATGGGCTCGGGCACGTTCGACGAGGCGCAGGCCTGGGTCGAGTACTGCAACGGCACCGGCAACACTCACTGGGCGAACCTCAGGCGCAAGCACGGCTTCCCCGACCCGCATCGGGTGCGCTACTGGGGCCTCGGCAACGAAATGTACGGCGGCTGGCAGATCGGCAGCCTGAGCGCCGAGGACTACGTCAAGAAGGCCAAGAGCTTTGCGTCCGTGATGAAGTGGACCGATCCATCGATCGAGCTGATCGGCTGCGGCCACAACGGCGTGAGCGACTGGGACGCGACCGTGCTCGAGGGGCTGGCGCCGGTGATCGACTATCACAGCATCCACCTCTACACGGGCCATCAGGACCACTACGCGACCGTGTTCCAGTCGCACCAGGCCGAGCGCTGCGTGCGCGTCTGCGCCGCGATGATCGAGCGCGTGCGGCACGTGCAGCGCATCGAGCATCCGATCACGATCGCCTTCGACGAGTGGAACGTATGGTATCGCACGCGCAGCCTGCAAGACCGCATCGGCGGCGTCGAGGAGCGCTACAACCTCTCCGACGCCCTGGCCGTCGCGACCTATCTCAACGGCTTCATCCGCAACTGCCGCACGGTGCGCCTGGCGAACCTGGCCCAGCTCGTCAACGCGATCGCACCGATCTTCACGCGGCGCGACGGGCTGTTCGTGCAGACGATCTATCACCCGCTGCGCCTCTACGCCGAGCACACGCGCGAGATCGCGCTCGACGTGGCCGTCGACAGCCCGACCTACGAGCTTCCGCGGGGCCTCGAGGAAAGCGGCGTGGGCCGCGTGCATCACGTCGCCGATCTGGGGCCGTTCGCGATGCTCGACGCCAGCGCCACGTGCGATGCCGGCGGCGGACGCCTCACGCTCACGGTAATCAACCGCGACCGCGATCGGGGCCACCGCGCGTCGATCGAGCTCGGCGGCGGCGCGATCAAGGACGACGTCACGGTGGAGGAAGTGAACGGCGCCGGCGTCGACGCCACGAACTCGTTCGAGAATCCTCGGGCGGTCGACGTGCGGGAGACGCGGCTTTCGGCGCGCGGCCAGCGGTTCGAGCACGAGTTCCCGGCTCACTCGATCAGCGTGATGCGGGTGCCGCTCGGCTGAGTCGCGCGGCCAGGTGTTAGAATCCGCGCCATGACCGACGCACAGCGCTTCGACATTCCGGACAGCTGGGGGCTCGAGAACAAGGTCGCGATCGTGACGGGCGGCGGCGCCGCCGGCGACGGCATCGGCAACGGCCGCGCCGCGGCCATCCTGCTCGGGCGCGCCGGCGCGCGGGTCATCGTGGTCGACCGCGACGTGGCGCTGGCCAAGCGCACGGTCGAGATGATCCACGCCGGCGGGGGCCAGGGGCTCGCCTTCCAGGCCGATATGACGCGCGCGTCGGACTGCGCCGCGGTGGTCGAGGCCGCGATGGATCAGTACGGCCGGCTCGACTACCTCGACAACAACGTCGGCATCGGCAGCCGCGGCTCCGTCGTCGACGAGACCGAAGAGAGCTGGCGGCGGCTGATGAACGTCAACGTCGACACGATGTTCCTCGCCGCCAAGCACGCGATCCCGGCGATGCGGCGTACCGGCGGCGGCGCGATCGTCAACGTGTCGTCGATCTCGGCGCTGCGCCCGCGCGGTCTCACCGCCTACACGGTCTCGAAGGGCGCGGTCATCGCGCTGACGAAGGCGATGGCCGTCGATCACGGTCCCGAGGGCATCCGCGTGAACTGTGTCGCGCCGGGCCCGGTCTACACGCCCATGGTGTACCAGCGCGGGATGAGCGCGACGGCGCGCGATCGGAGGCGCACGGCCTCGGCGCTCAAGGTCGAGGGCACGGGATGGGACATCGGCCACGCCGTGCGCTTCCTCCTGTCGGACTACGCGCGCTACATCACCGGCCACGTGCTCGTGGTCGACGGCGGCACGACGCTCTCCGGGCCCGAACGCGACTCCGGCGGCGCCGGGGGGTAGCTCGGTCGCTCGTGCCGTCGGTCTTCTCGCACGCGATCGCCGCCGCCGCGATCGGCAGCGTGGCGATCGGCGGCCGGTCTCGGGCGATTCTCTGGTGGCTCGGCGCGGCGTGCGCGGTCGTGCCCGACCTCGACGTCATCTCGATCGCGTTCGCCATTCCCTACCGCGACATGCTCGGCCACCGCGGCCTCTCGCACTCGCTGCTCTTCGCGGCAGTCCTCGCGTCGCTCGTCACCGCGAGCGTGCGCCGGACCACGCCGACGAGCCCGGGTGCGCCGACGCTCTGGGTGTTCTTCTTCCTGGCGACCGCCTCGCACGGGTTTCTCGATTCGATGACCAACGGCGGGCTCGGCGTGGCGTTCTTCGCGCCGTTCTCGGACACCCGCTATTTCATGCCGTGGCGTCCGATCCTGGTCTCGCCGATCTCTGTGCACGTCTTCTTCGGCTACCGCGGCTTGCGGGTGATGTGGAGCGAGCTCGGCTGGGTCTGGCTGCCGGCGGCGCTGGTGTTGCTGGCCGGACTGGCATTGCGGCGCGGCACGCCGCGGCCGGTTGTCGAAATGCGGCCCGGCCGCCCGTCATAGGGGAGAAGGGAGGACACGCCATGAAATACACGATCCTGGTGTACGAGAACACGGCCGACTTCAGCGCGCGCACCGACGCCAAGCGGAAGGACGCCTACTGGGGCGCCTATCGCGCCTACACGAAGGCGCTGGCCGACGCCGGCGTGATGGTCGGTGGCGCCGGGCTTCAGCCGCCGCCCTCGGCCACGACAATCCGTCTACGCGACGGCAAGCGCCAGGTGCAAGACGGTCCGTTCGCCGAGGCCAAGGAGCAGCTCGGCGGCTACTACGTCATCGAGGTGCCCGATCTCGATCAGGCGCTGGACTGGGCCGCGCGCTGCCCGTCCGCTGCGACCGGCAGCGTCGAGGTCCGACCTAACCTGCCGGCCGCGGGCGGCTGAGGGTCCACATCGACGCGCATCGTGCCGCCGAGCTGGCGGCGCGCACGTCGTACGGCCGGCTGGTCGCCTATCTGGCCGCGTCGTGGCGCGACGTCGCCGCCGCCGAGGATGCGCTCGGCGACGCGCTCGTCTCGGCGCTCCAGGCGTGGCCACGCGACGGTGTCCCGGACAATCCCGACGCATGGCTGCTCTCGGCCGCGCGACGACGGCTGATCGATGCCACGCGGCATTCGAAGGTCGAGGCCGCGGCCGCGCATGCCGTGGAGCTTCTCGACCGGGCTCGGCGAGAAGACGTGAGCGTCTCGCCGTTCCGCGATGCGCGGCTCAAGCTTCTGTTCGTTTGCGCCCATCCGGCCATCGACGCGGCCGCGCGGACGCCGCTGATGCTGCAGACCGTGCTCGGGCTCGACGCCGCGCGGATCGCCTCGGCGTTCCTCGTGGCGCCGGCCGCGATGAGCCAGCGACTCGTGCGGGTGAAGGCCAAGATCCGGGATGCCGGTATCACGTTCGAGGTCCCGGACTCGCGCGAGCTTGCCGATCGCGTCGACTCTGTCCTGGAGGCGATCTACGCGGCCTTCGGCAGCGGATGGGATGATTTGGCCGGCGCCGATCCGCGGCGCCGAGGACTGGCCGACGAGGCGATCTGGCTCGGGCGGCTCGTGACCGAGCTCATGCCCGAGGAGCCGGAGGCGCGCGGCCTCCTGGCCCTGATGCTCCACTGTGAGGCGCGGCGTGCGGCGAGACGAGACGCGATGGGCCGATACGTACCGCTGGACCGGCAAGACATCGCGCGTTGGTCCCGCACGATGATCGACGAAGCCGAGACGATTCTGGCCGACGCGGCTGCCGCTGGGAGACCGGGGCGTTTCCAGCTCGAAGCCGCGATCCAGTCTGCTCACGCCCGTCGGGCCGTGAGGGGGCGCACCGACTGGGAAGCGATCGCGCTGCTGTACGAAGGGCTCTTGCTGTGCGCTCCGACGGTCGGCGCGCAGGTCGGTCGCGCGGCGGCGCTGGCCCATGCCCGCGGCGAGGAGGCCGGCCTCGCGGCGCTGGACGCGATCCCTCGCGACGCACTCGTCGGCTACCAGCCCTACTGGGCGCTGCGAGCGCACTTGCTGAAGCGTCTCGGACGCGACGACGAAGCCCGCGAGGCGTTCTCGCGGGCTATCGGGCTCACGGAAGATGACGGCGTCCGCGCGTTCCTGGCGGCGGAAGCTACTTCCCGAACACCTCTTTCATGAGCGTGGTGACGCGAGCCGCCGGGTCGGTTCTGATCTTGCGCTCCTCGTCGCCGACCACGCGGAAGAGGCCGTCGAGCGCCTTGCCGACCACGTAGCGGTCGAGGTCGTAGCTCTCGGTTTTCAAGAACGGGATCGCCTTCGCCTGGCCCAGGAGCTCGTTGTACTGCCGCGCGGTGCCGACCTCGTCCATCGCCTTGTCGACGATCGGCCGGAAAGCCATCGTGAGCGACGCCGACGTCTTGTCCTTGAAGTAGTCGGTGGCTGCGGTCGGCGTACCGTTGAGAATCCGCTGGGCGTCGTCGATCGACATCTTGCCGATCGCGTCCCAGAAGATCTGCTTGGCCTCCGGCGCCGCGCGCTCGGCGGCCCGGTTCATGCTGAGCACGAGCTTGTCGACCTCCCCGCCGTAGCCCGCGGTGCGCAGGCCCTTCTCGACCGTCTTGAGCCGATCGGGCATCAGGATCTTGATCGCCTTGTTGCCGAAGTAGCCGTCGGTCTTGCCGGTGAGCTTCACCGCGTTCTCGGTGCCGACCTGCAGCGCCTGCTTGAGCGCGGCGCCGATCTTGGTGTCGCCGGTCGCGCCGGGGCTCGGGCGCGAGTACGTGTCGATCTCCTTCAGAATCGAGTCGAGCTGGGCCGATGCCGGCGCCGCGAACAACAGCACGAACGCGGGCAGCAGCAAGAAGACTCTACGCATTCGGCGCCTCCTCGAGCTGCCGCGCCAGCGCGGTGCGATCGGTGACCGGAAGCTCGCACGCGTAGTTCCGGCACACGTAGGCCGTGGCCTTGCCGCCCACCGCTTCACGGCCCTCCAGCAGCGGAATCCCCGCGGCGCCCGCCTTGTCAGCGCCGACCATGCCCGTGACGACGCGATTGGGAAGGTAGCGGCCGAAGACTTCGCTGAGGAGCGCGCCGAGCCCGTCGCCCGCGGCCGGCGCGATCAGGGCGACCTCGACGACGGGTCCAAGGTTGAAGTCGAGCGCGCAGAGGAAGCGGCCGAAGCCACTCGCGTGCCGGGCCATCAGGTCCGCCATCGGCCGGAGCGCCTTCAGCGCCGTGGCCTCGTAAGTGCGCTCACCCGTCAGCACCGTTAGGCGAAGCAAAGTCTCGACCGCGACCGACGTGCCGCACGGCACGGCGTTGTCGAACAGGTTTCGGGGGCGCACGATCAGCTGCTCGGCGTCCTTACCGGTGTCGTAGAAGGCATCGATCCCGTCGTCCCAGAAGAGCCTGATCATGTCGTCGGACAGCGCGCGCGCGTGATCGACCCAGCGCCGGTCGAACGTCGCTTCATACACGTCGAGCAGCGCCGCGGCGACCATCGCGTAGTCTTCCAGGTAGCCCTTGAGCTTGGCCTGTCCGCTCTTCCACGTCCTCAGCAATCGCCCGTCGGCGCGCATCGCCTTCAGGATGAACTCGGCGTTCTTCACCGCCGCGGCGACGTAGTCGGCGCGGCCCAGCGCGCGGCCGGCCTCGGCGAACGCGCGACACGCCAGACCATTCCAGGACGCGAGCACCTTGTCGTCGCGGCCCGGGTGGATTCGCCGTTCGCGCGCGGCGTAGAGCCGGGTCCGAATCCCGGCGATGCGCTCGGGGTCGGGATCGGCGGCGACGTAGAGGATGCTCTTGCCTTCGAAGTTCGGGCCGCGATCGACGCCCCAGTAGCGGCTCGCATACTCGGCGTCGGCGTCGCCCAGCACCTGGGCGAGCTCGTCCGGCGTCCACACGAAGAACTTGCCCTCGTGGCCTTCGGAATCCGCGTCCTGCGACGAATAGAAGCCGCCGGCCGGATCGGTCATCTCGCGCCGGACGTAGTCGAGCGTTTCCTCGCACACCCGCCTGAGCTCGGGATCGCCGAGCGCGAGCCAGCCGTGCAGGGAGAGCGAGGCGAGCTGGCCGTTGTCGTAGAGCATCTTCTCGAAGTGCGGCACGAGCCAGTGCGCGTCGACCGAGTAGCGGTGAAAGCCGCCGCCGACCTGGTCGTAGATCCCGCCGCGCGCCATCATCGTGAGCGTCGTGTGCGCCATCTGGCGCGCGCGCGCGTTCTGCGTGCGCTTCCAGTAGCGCAGGACGAACTCCCAGATCATCGGCTGCGGGAACTTCGGCGCGCCGCCCAGGCCGCCGTCGGCGTCGTCGAACTGCGCCGAGATCGACTGGAACGCCTCGCCGAGGATCGCGGGCGTCAGGAGCTCGGTCGCGGCGCGGAGGCGCTCGGACTGCGCGAGCGCCGCGCTGATCTTCCGCGACGACTCCACGACCTCTCCGTGGCGCGTCTCCCACGCATCCGCGATCGCGGCGAGCAGCCGCGGGAATCCGGGCAGCCCGTGGCGGTCGACCGGCGGGAAATAGGTGCCGCCGTAGAACGGCGCGCCGTCAGGCGTCAGGAACACGGTCATCGGCCAGCCGCCGTGACCCGTCAGCGACTGCACGGCCTGCATGTAGATCTGGTCGACGTCCGGGCGCTCCTCGCGGTCGACCTTCACGTTGACGAAATGTTGGTTCATCACCGAGGCGATCTCGGGATTCTCGAACGACTCGTGCTCCATCACGTGACACCAGTGGCACGCGGAGTAGCCGACCGAGAGGAGCAGCGGCTTGTTCTCGGCCCGGGCCTTGGCGAAGGCCTCCTCGCCCCACGGATACCAATCGACCGGATTGTGGGCGTGCTGGAGCAGGTACGGGCTGGTCTCGCGTGCGAGGCGGTTTTCTGGCACGGCTGGTCCTGCTAGCGCGCGAACGGCAGCGCGCTCACCGTCGCGGCTACCGTGGCTCCGCCGAAGCGCACCGCCACGCGCGTGCCCGGCTCGCTGTGCTGGCGCCGGACGAAGGCCAGCGCGATCGGGCGCGAGAGACCGAGCGACCGGACCGCGCTCGTGACCTTGCCGATCGCCGCGTCGTCGGCGACGACCTCGGCGCCCTGCGGCGGCACCTGATCGCCCTCGAGTACGAGGCCGCGCAGCTGCCGGTTCACGTGACCGCGATCGCGGATCCTCACCACGACTTCCTGGCCGGGGTAGCAGCCCTTCGTATAGGAGAGGAGATTCTCGAACGGAATCTCGGGCAAGAGCACGGACTCGTCGACGTCGTGACCGAACACCGGCGTGCCGGCCTCGATCCTCGACGACTCGAACGCCTCCGGGCCGATCGGCGGCACGTTGGCGCCGGCCAGCGCGGCGCGAAGCTTCGACGCCTCGGCGGCCCCCGCCATGATCCACACCTCGGTCTCGCCCGTCTCGCCGCCGCCGCTCACGAGCCTCACGGGTGTGTCGCCGAGCTTGGCGACAACGTGAGACCACGGCGTGTCGGCCGGGCGCACGCCGGTCAAACGCTCGCTCGTCTCCCCCGCTCGAGGGCCCACCAGCACGAAGAGCGCGTGCTCGCGCGATACGTCCTCGATCGCGACTTTCTCGGAGAAGAGATAGTGATCGAGCGCCTCGGCCGTCTTGGCGGCCATCGCAGGCGGCGTGACGACGAAGATGCGATCGTCGGCGGCCCAGACGTAGAGGACGACCTGCACCTTGCCGTGAACGTCGAGCAACGTGGCCGCGCACCCCTGCCCGGGTGTGAGCGCCTTGATCTCGTTGCTCAAGAGCGCGTGAAGAAACGTCGCGCGGTCGCGGCCGGTGAGCTCGAGCACGCCGAAATCGGTGCGGTCGAGGAAGCCGACCTGACGGCGGACCAGCGCGTACTCGTCGGACGGAGCCATGGCGTCATTTTACACGTGCTAGACTGCGCGCGGTGCGACCGCCGCCCCAGCCCACGATTCGCCGCTTCCAGCGACGCCTGCTCGACTGGTACGCCGAGCACGGCCGGGATCTCCCCTGGCGGCGCACACGGCAGCCCTATCGCGTGCTGGTGTCGGAGATCATGCTCCAGCAAACGCAGGTCGACCGCGTCCTGCCGAAGTATCGCGAGTTCCTCCGCCACTACCCCACCATCGAGAAGCTCGCCGCCGCGCCCGTCGACGCCGTGCGCCGTCTCTGGTACCCGCTCGGCTACAACATCCGCCCGATCCGCCTGCACGCGATCGCGTGCGAGAGCGTCGCCCGCTACGGCGG
>DATEMW010000229.1:0-5677 GCA_035275385.1 Candidatus Methylomirabilota bacterium
TCGCTGACGAACGCGACGATCGCGATCGGGCTCGGCGCGACGCCGACCTACATCCGTCTCACGCGCGGCCTCGTGCTCGCGACCGCGGCCGAGGACTACGTGCAGGGCGCCCGCGCGCTGGGCGCCGGCGATCTCCGGCTGATGAGCCGCCACGTCCTGCCCAACATCGTCAGCTCGCTCCTGGTCCAGGCCACGATCTCGATTCCGGTCGCGATCATCGCCGAGGCGGTGCTCTCGTTCCTCGGTCTCGGCGTCCAGCCGCCGGCGCCGAGCTGGGGCACGATGCTCAACACCGCCCAGCAGTTCCTCGACACCGCGCCGTGGATGGCCTGGTGGCCTGGGCTCGCGATCTTCACGCTCGCCCTGTCGTTCAATCTCGCGGGCGACGGCCTGCGCGATCTCCTCGATCCACGCGACTACTAGCCGCGCGCTTTGTAGTTTCCTCCGCGCGCTGGCACACTCGCCCCATGGGCTGGTCGCCGAATCGCGAGGCGCTGCGCGGCCGCATCGCCGTCGTCGCGGGAGCGACCCGTGGGGCCGGGCGCGGCATCGCCGCAGCGCTCGGCGAAGCCGGCGCGACCGTCATCTGCACCGGCCGCACGACTCGAGCGGCGCGATCGGAATACGACCGGCCCGAGACGATCGAAGAGACCGCGGAGCTGGTCACGGGGCTCGGCGGCACAGGGATCGCGGTCGCGATCGACCATCTCGACCGCGAGCGGGTCAAGAGCCTCGCGCACGAGATCCGGTCGCGGCACGGCCGCGTCGACGTGCTGGTCAACAACATCTGGGGCGCCGAGCTCCTCAAGGGCGGCCCGGCGCAATGGAACACGCCGATCTGGCAGCTCGACCTCGACAAGGGCCTGCGCATCCTCCGGCTCGCGGTCGAAACACATCTGGTCACCTCGCACTATCTCCTCCCGCTCGTGATCGACCGGCCGGGCGGCCTCGTGGTCGAGGTGACCGACGGCACCGCCGAGTACAACGCTTCGCACTACCGGATCTCGGTGTTCTACGACCTCGCCAAGATCGCCGTCACGCGCCTGGCGTTCTCACAGGGACACGAGCTGGCGGCGCACGGCGCGGCGGCCGTCGCGCTCACGCCCGGGTGGCTTCGCTCCGAGATGATGCTCGACAACTTCGGCGTCACCGAAGAGACCTGGCGCGACGCCGTCGATCCTGCGCGCGCGGGGCGCGGGCCTTCGGCACCGCCCGATTTCGCGCTCTCCGAATCGCCGCGCTACGTCGGGCGTGCGGTCGCGGCGCTGGCCGCCGACCCTCACCGGGCGCGCTGGAACCAGCGCTCGCTCAGCGCGGGCCAGCTCGCGCGTGAGTACGGATTCACCGATCTCGACGGATCGCGACCCGACATCTGGCGCTACATCGAAGAGGTCCGCGAGCGCGGCCGCGCCGGTGGCCACGAAGGCTATCGCTAGCGCGCGGCCCGGCGGGCGAGCGCGGCGTGGCCGCGGCTATAATCGGCGAATGCGTCCAACGCTCATTCTCCTGGTCCGTCACGGACAGACGCCGACGACCGGGAAGGTGCTGCCGGGGCAGGCGCCGGGCCTGCACCTGGCCGAGGAAGGCCAGCGGCAGGCGAATGCCGTGGCGGCGCGGATCGACAAGCTCCCCAAGGTGGCCGCCGTCTACGCCTCGCAGCTCGAGCGAGCGCGCGAGACCGCGATGCCGATTGCGCGCAACCATGGTCTCGCGGTCCGGATCGACCGCGACCTGGCCGACGGCGACGTCGGCGAGTGGACCGGGCAGAAGCTCCACCAGCTCGCGCGCAAGCCCGAGTGGCAGATCGTCCAGCGCCATCCCAGCGGGTTCCGCTTTCCCGGCGGCGAGTCGTTTCTCGAGATGCAGACGCGGGTGATCTCGGCGCTGTCCCGGATCGTCGAGCGCCATCCCGGCGCCGTCGTGGTGGCGGTGTCGCACGCTGATCCGATCAAGGCGGCGGTCGCCCACGCGCTGGGCATCCACCTCGATCTCTTCCAGCGCATCATGATCGCGCCGTGCTCCGTCACGGCGATCGGGTACCATCGCCATGGACCGGTCGTGCTCACCGTGAACTCGGTCGACGGAGACCTCGGCTGGTTGGGAGGCAAATGAGCGCTTCGTTCGAATTCGTCGCTCCCGATCACTTCACCGCCGGCGCTATCGGCGCGCCGGGACAGCGGGTGTTCTATCTGCAGTCCCGCGAGAAGGGCGCCCTGGTCACGCTCAAGAGCGAGAAGGAGCAGGTGCGCGCCCTCGCGCAGTACCTCTCGGGTCTGCTCGAGAAGCTTCCAGCCGTCGCCGAGCGCGCGCCGCGCACCCTCTCGCTCATCGAGCCGATCGACGTGGCCTGGATCGTGGCCTCGATCGCCGTCGGCTACGACGAGGCGCGCGACCGCATCCTGGTCGTCGCCAACGAGCTGCTGGAGGAAGAAGAGAGCGGCGATCCGGCCTCGGCGCGTCTGTTCATCACGCGCGCCCAGGCGGCGGCGTTCGTGAAGCAGGCCGACGTCCTCATGAAAGCGAGCCGGCAGATTTGCCCCTGGTGCAGCCAGCCCAAGGATCCCAGCGGGCACATCTGCACGCGGAGCAACGGTCACGTCGTCCACTGAGACCCTGGAGGTCCTGACCCGGGGTGAAGTCACCCTGAAGGGTCGGATGCCCTGGAGCTCGAACGCGACCTTCCTCGCCGAGCTGGCGCTCGACGGCGCGACGACCCTCGCCGTGTACAAGCCGGAGCGCGGCGAGCGTCCGCTCTGGGACTTCCCGCGCGGTCTCTACAAGCGCGAGCTCGCCGCGTGGCATCTCTCCCAGGCGTTCGGCTGGGGGCTCGTGCCGCTCACGATCGAGCGCGACGGGCCCTACGGCGAGGGCTCGTTCCAGCTCTTCATCCCGGCCGACTTCGAGCAGCACTACTTCACCTTGCGCGAGAATCCCGAGCACCGCGCCCAGCTCCAGCGCATCTGCCTCTTCGATCTGGTCGCCAACAACGCCGACCGCAAGAGCGGCCACTGCCTGCTCGGCCCCGACGGCATCTACGGCGTCGACAACGGCCTCTGCTTCCATGTCGAGCCCAAGCTGCGCACGGTGATCTGGGACTTCGGGGGCGAGCCGATTCCACCGGAGATGCTGCAGGACGTCCGCCGGTTCGCGCGCGCCAAGCTGCCGAAGCCGCTGGCGGCGCTGCTCGACCCGGCCGAGCAGAAGGCCTTGCGCGCGCGCGCCGGCGAGCTCGCCGACGCCGACTGCTTCCCGGTGGACCACGGTGGCCACCGCTATCCCTGGCCGCTCGTCTAACCACCGCTTCACCCGATGCCCGAGCTTCCCGACGTCGCGGTCTACATCGAGGCGCTCGAGGCGCGCATTCTCGGCGAAACGCTGCAGCGTGTGCGCCTCGCGAGCCCGTTCCTGCTCCGCTCGGTCGATCCGCCGCTCACCCAAGCCGCCAACCGCCGCGTGACGGGCCTTCGGCGGCTCGGCAAGCGCATCGTGGTCGGGCTCGAGGGCGACGTCTTCCTGATCCTGCATCTCATGATCGCCGGACGACTTCACTGGAAGGCCGCCGGCGCCAAGCCACCCGCGAAGATCGGTCTGGCCGCGTTCGATTTCTCGTCCGGAACCTTGATCCTGACCGAGGCGGGCACAAAACGCCGGGCCGCGCTGTATCTCGCGCGCGGAGAAGCCGGTCTGCGAGAGCACGATCCGGGCGGGCTCGAGGTGCTCGATACGGACCTCGCCGCGTTCCGCGCGGCGCTGGCCCGCGAGAATCACACGCTCAAGCGCTCGATGACCGATCCGGGGATCTTGAGCGGCATCGGCAATGCGTATTCGGACGAGATCCTGCACCGCGCGAAGCTCTCGCCCGTGAAGCAGACGCGCCAGCTCACCGAGGCGGAGACCGCGCGGCTCTTCGACGCCACGCGCGCGACCTTGCTGGACTGGGTCGACCGCATCCGCGCGCAGGCGGGCGGCGGGTTTCCCGAGGGCGTCACCGCGTTTCGCGAGGGGATGGCGGTACACGGGCGCTACGGCAAGCCGTGTCCGGTGTGCGGATCACCCGTGCAGCGGATCGCCTACGCCGACAACGAGACCAACTACTGCGCGACCTGCCAGACCGGCGGACGGCTCCTGGCAGATCGCGCGCTCTCACGTCTCCTCAAGCAGGACTGGCCGCGAACGCTCGAGGAGCTGGAGGAACGGGTTCAGGCCGGCCGGCGCGGGGTGAGCGCGCGCAGCACCTCGGCGAGCGAAGGCATCGGCCCGTCCTTGTAGATCGCCAGCCGGCGATAGATCTCCGCGGCGCCCTGGTGGAAGGAGTCGGGAAGACCGGCCGCGGCATAGGTCGCGGCGATCTCTTCCATCTCGCCGATGAACCGCCAGGCTTTCTTCGCGTTGCCCTTCGCCGCGGACTCGGCGCGCGCCGAGAGATCCGGCTGCGAGAGCTTCCACTCGGCCACGAGCGAGTCCTCCACGCCCTCGGCACTGGCCATCGCGCAGACCGCCAGGAGCAGCGCCGAGCTGCCCTTGGTCCACGACGCGTACGCCATCTTCACGGCTGACGCGGCGCCCGGCCCACCGGGGACGACGATCGCCTGCAGGGGCCCGGCCGTCAGCAGCGCGGCGATGCGGTCGGCGCCCGTGCCCGAGACGTAGAATCGCGTCGAGCCCGGCTTCACCGGCGGCGGGCCAATGATGCCGCCGTCCACGAACGTGGCGCCGCCTTTCTCGACGATCCCGCCGATCTCACGCGCCGTGGCCGGCGACACGGCATTGCCGTCCACGTAGGTGCCGGCGAAGCGGAGCGCGGCCACCTGGGTCGCGACGTCGACCGCGGCATGCGGTGGGCAGACGGACAGAATGATCTCGCTGGCCTTGACCACCGAGGCCACCGAGCCGGCGTCCTCGAGGCCTGCATCGGCGGCGCGCTTGCGGGTCGCTCCGCTTCGTCCCTCGCCGGCCCACAGGACGCGAGAGCCGGCGGACCGTACCGCCGCGCCGACCATGCTGCCCATCTCACCCGGATTCAGAAGCCCGATCGTCGTCATGTCCTCACCCTCCCTGGGGAGCCGGCCTCGTCAGGCCGATCGTGCGTCCCACCTGCGGCGGCCGCGGCAGCGTGTCGTGCGCGGCCTGGATCTGTGCGAGCCGCTCGAGAATCACCGGCGCCATCGGAGCGCTGCGCCGCGTAGCCTGACTGACGTGCAGCGACATCAGCTCGTTGGTCGCCGCCAGGTAGCCTTCTTCCGCATGATACATCTGGTGGATGTAGTGGAGGCGCTTGACGTCGTGGCCCAGCAGCAACGTCGTGAATCGCAGCGGATCCCCTTCTCGCACCTCCCGGTGGTACGTCACGTGGGCCTCGAGACAGAACGTCGTGGCGTGCTGCTCGCGCCGATACGCCTCGTCGAGCCCGACCCAGCGAAAGAACTCGTCGGTCGCATAGTCGAAGACGACGAGATAGTAGCCGACGTTCATGTGGCGATTGTGGTCGATCCATTCCGGTCGAACCACGTCGCGGTACGTGTCGAGCGGTGCTTCGATCACACGATGGTCCTCAAGCGCCCGGGCAGCATACAATAGCCGCCACCATGAAAGACAGCGACCTCTGCTGGATGTCCGCCGCCGATCTCGCCGTGGCGATCGCGAAGAAGAAGGTCTCGCCCGTCGACGTGGTCGACGC
>DATEMW010000230.1:0-13274 GCA_035275385.1 Candidatus Methylomirabilota bacterium
CAGGAGCGGCGGCGCATGCTGCGCCTCTGGAACATCTCGCTGGTGATCCTCACGTTCGGTCTGACGCTCTTCGGGACGTTCCTGACGCGGTCCGGAGTGATCGCGTCGGTCCACGCCTTCACCCAGGGCTCGATCGGCATCATGTTCCTGAGCTTCCTCGCGCTGGTGCTGCTCACGGCGCTCGGCCTGGTCGCCTGGCGCTGGGAGACGATCCGCTCCGAAGGCGAGCTCGATTCGGTCGTCTCGCGCGAATCGGCCTTTCTCTTGAACAACGTGCTGCTCGTGGCCGCGGCGTTCACCGTCTTCTTCGGCACGGTCTTTCCGCTGCTCTCGGAAGCGGTGCGCGGCGTCAAGGTGAGCGTGGGCGCGCCGTTCTTCAACCAGGTGAACATTCCGCTCTTTCTCTCGCTCGTCTTCCTGATGGGCGTCGGGCCGCTGATCGCCTGGCGGCGCGCGTCGGCCGACAACCTGAAGCGGAACTTCCTGTGGCCCGTGGTGCTCGGGATCACCGCGGCGGCGGCCGCGTTCGCGCTGGGCGTACGCTCGTTCCTGGCCGTTTTGACGTTCGCGACAACCGTCTTCGTCGCGGTCACGATCGCCGTCGACTTCACGCGCGCCACGCGGGCGCGGCTGCGGTTGGGCGAGTCGCTGCTGCCGGCGATGGGCCGGCTGCTGGTGCGGCACAACCGGCGGTACGGCGGCTTCGTGGTGCACCTGGGCATCCTGATCATCGCGCTCGGCGTGATGGGCTCGCACGCCTGGTCGGTGCAGACCGAGACCACTTTGCGACGCGGCGAGACCGCCGAGCTGGCGGGGTACCGCTTCCGCTTCGATGGTCTGACGGCGGTCGAGGAATCGAATCACTTCAAGGTCGTGGGCGATTTCACGGTGTCCAACGGCCGGGTGCTCGGCGTGCTGCGGCCGGCCAAGAAATTCTACCCGCAGGAGCAGGCGCCGATCGCGTACGTCGACTATCGGCTGGGGCTGCGCGAGGATCTCTATCTCGTGCTCGGCGACTTCGCCCGCGACGGGTCGCAGGCGACCATCAAGCTGCAGGTCAACCGGCTCGTGAGCTGGATCTGGATCGGCGGCTTCGTGCTCACCCTGGGCGCCCTGCTGGCGATCCTGCCGGAGCGACACAAGACCGCGTGAAGCTCTGGCGTTGGCTGATCCCGCTCGCCGCCGTCCCCGTGCTGGCGCTCCTCGCCTACGGGTTCCGCGTGAGCCCGCGCGACATCCCCTCGCCGCTCGTCGGACGGCCGGCGCCTGCCTTCGCGCTCTCGACGCTCGACGGGGCGCCGATGACCCTCGAGGGGCACCGGGGCAAGGTCCTGGTCCTCAACTTCTGGGCGTCGTGGTGCTATCCCGCCTGCTATGAAGAGGCGCCGGTGCTCGAGCGGAACTGGCGCGGCTACCGCGATCGCGGCGTCGTCGTGGTGGGCGTCGATATCCAGGACAAGCGCGAAGCCGCCGAAAAGTTCGTCGCCGACTTCGGCCTCACCTTCCCGGTCGCCCAGGATCTGAAGGGCACCGTGTCGGTGGACTACGGCGTGTACGGAGTGCCCGAGACCTTCTTCGTCGACCGTCAGGGCCGGATCCGCGTCAAGCACGTGGGCGCGGTCACCGACGACGTGTTCCGCAAGGCGGTCGACCGGCTGCTCGCCGAGGCGGGCGCTCCGTGAGCCGCCTGATCGCGCTGCTCGCGGCGGTCATCGTGCTGGCGGCGCCGACGCTCCACGCATCGGGGCAAACGGCGAAGCCCGTGAGTGAAGACGTCGTGCACGAGGTCGGGGTGCAGCTGCGCTGCGTCGTCTGCCAGAATCTGTCGGTCGCCGACTCTCCCTCGGAGATGGCGAGCCAGATGCGCGCGATCATCCGCGAGCGGCTCGCCGCCGGCGAGAGCCCGGCCGAGGTCCAGCGCTATTTCGTCGAGCGCTACGGCGAGTGGATCCTGCTGGCGCCGCCGCGCCGCGGCTTCAACCTGCTCGTCTGGCTGCTCCCGTTCGTCGCCGTCCTGGCCGGGCTCGCCGCGGCCGCGATGCTGATTCGACGCTGGACCCGGCGAGCGCGCACCGCCCCGACGTCGCCGGTGACGGTCGACGCCGCGATGAGCGAGCGGATCCGTCGCGAGCTGGAGCGCGAGTCGTGATCACCGGCGGCGCGCTGATCGTCGGAGCCCTCATCGGCGTGCCGGCGCTGGTGTTCGTGCTCTGGCCGCTGTTCGGGCGCGCCCGGCGCGGGCGCACCTTGCTCGCGCTGCCGCCCGACCGGCGCCAGGAGCTCGAGGAAGAAAAACGCGCGGCGCTCGGCGCAATCCGCGAGCTCGAGTTCGAGCACGCCGCCGGCCACATCTCGGACGTGGACTTCGCCGAGCTGCGAGCGCGATACGAGGCGGAGGCCGCCGCGGTTCTGACCGAGCTCGATCGTTTGGGGCCGGCCGAGCCGGTGCCGGCGCGCGTGGCGCCGAGCCCCTCGTCAGGACGTTCGGCCTGGCGACATCCCGCGGCGCTCGTGACGGCCGCGGTCCTCCTGGTTGCGTTCGGCGTGGCGGTGGGGGCCGGCATCGTGCGCTACACCGAGCCGGATCAGATGGCCGGCCAGCCGATGCCGGGCTCCCGTCCGCTCGCCGAGCTGCCCCGCGTTGAGCCCGGAGGGCGAGAGGCGCCGAATGCGAGCAACGCGCCGCGGGTGGAGCCCGGGCGCCCGCTGCCGCCCGAGATGCTGCGCGGGATGCTGCAGGCGGCGCGCTCGAGCCTGGCTCAGGGCCGCTACAGCGAGGCGATCGCCGCGTACCAGGCCGTGCTCAAGCGCGACCCGAACAACGTGGACGCGACGACGCATCTCGGGCTGATCCTGGCGGTCGGCGGCGGCCCCGACCACGCCGATCGCGCGCTCGAGATCTTCGACCGCGCGCTCACTATCGATCCGAACTACCTGCCCGCGCTCCTCTACCGGGGCCAGGTGCTCTTCGAGGCCAAGCACGACGTGCCGGGCGCGGTGCGGTCGTGGGAGAAGTTCGTGGCGCTGGCCCCGCCGGGAGAAGACCGGGACCGCGTGGCGAAGATGATCCGCGAAGCTCAGGCGGCCAAGCGCTGAATCAGCGCCGGTCGGGGACGTCGAACGTGCGGCCGTGGCTCAGCGGGACGGCCAGATACTCGCGCTGCTGGTAGACGATCACGGGCCAGTTCCAGCGCACGCTCACTTCGAGCGTCTTGCCTTCGTCGATCACCGCGACCGATCGGTCGTCGACGCTGATCCCGCTGGCCGCGACCTTCTTGGCGATGTCGTCCCTCACCCGGGTCGCGCGCTCCGGGCGCTCGGTGCGCGAGGCGCGCTCGTTCACGACCTCCTCGACCACACTGGTGACCTCGAGATAGGACCAGACGGCCATCGCGCCGCAGTAGAAGACGTAGACACAGCCGATCGCGACGAAAACCCAGAAGAGCGCCTTCATCCAGCCGCACCCGGGAGATAGACCCAGATCTTCGCCGCGGCCGGAAGGCCGAGCGCGATGACCTGACCATCGCCGGACGCCGTGATCGTCCCGGCCCAGGGTGCGACCTCGGTGATCTTCAGGCGCCGCCCCGGGCGGACATCGTTCTTCCAGAGGTGCTCGAGCAGCTTCTTGTCGGCCTCCGCTTCTTCCGTGATGCGCTCGACCACCACGGTCGCGCCTTCCTTGGCCTGCGCGAGCGGAAACGGCTCGACCCGCGGCGGCTTGGCCATGCCGGGGATCGGGTTGCCGTGCGGACACGTGCTCGGCATACCCAGGAGCTCGGCCAGACGATCTTCCACTCGCGGCGAGAGCGCGTGCTCGAGCCGATGCGCCTCCTCGTGGGCGTCTGTCCAGTTCAGGCCAAGCGTGTCGGTGAGCCACCGCTCGAGCAGCCGATGCCGGCGCGCCATCACCTCGGCGATCTGACGGCCCTTGCTCGAGAGCACCAGCTCCTTGCCACGTCCGATCTTCACGTAGCCGCCGCGGGCCATCCGATGGATCGCCTCGGTGACGGCCGGGGCCGAGATTGCCATGTGCTTGGCCAACCGGGCGCCGATCACCGGCTTGCCGCTGCCGGCCAGGTCGTAAATGGCGGCCAGATAGTCCTGGACCGAGGCGGTCGTGTCTCGGGTTTCGGTCGCGACTTTCACTGTTGACGATGCTCGTGGCATGTTTGAGCCTGCCGAAGGAAAAATTTCATCGACCGTTCGGCAGTATAACGTCACTCTCACTCGGGAGGAAGCCTCGTGTCCGCGTGGGCCGTCAGCTCGGTTGCGATCGCGTCGGTGCTGGCGCTCCCCAGCCTCGTCGTGCTGCTCTCGCTCGGCGAGCCCGCGTACGACGTCTGGGCGCATCTCTGGCGCACGCAGCTCCTCGCGCTGATCGGCAACACGCTGGCCCTGCTGGCGGGGGTCGGCGCCTCCACCCTGGTCGTCGGCGCGGGCCTCGCCTGGCTCGTCGTCGCATATCGCTTCCCCGGGCGCGGCGTGCTCGAGTGGGCGCTCGTCCTGCCCCTGGCGGTTCCCGCCTACGTGATCGGCTTCGCGTTCCTCGGGCTCTTCGACTTCGCCGGGCCGGTGCAGAGCGCGCTCCGCCGGTGGCTCGGCGTCCGCCTGTTCGACATCCGCTCGTACTGGGGCGTCGTGGTCCTGATGACCTTGGTCTTCTATCCCTACGTCTACCTGCTCGCTCGCGCCGCCTTCCGTGAGCAGGGCGCCGCCACGCTCGAGACGGCTCGCACCCTCGGCCGCTCGCGCACGCGCGCGTTCTTCCAGCTGACCTTGCCGATGGCCCGGCCGTCGCTCGCAGCCGGCGTCTCGCTCGCGATGATGGAAGCCCTCGCGGATTTTGGAACGGTCGCCACGTTCGGGTATCGCACGCTGACGGAGGGCGTCTACCGCGTGTGGTACGGCATGTTCGATCGGGCAGCCGCGACTCAGCTCGCCAGCCTCCTCCTCCTGTTCGCGCTGAGCCTGATCGTGCTCGAGCGATCCTTGCGTGGACGCGCGCGTTTCACCCAGAGCCAGCGCCGGGGGCAGGGCGTCATCCCCGAGCCTCTGACCGGCTGGCGGGGCCTCGCGGCGAGCGCCGTCGGGTTCACGGTCCTCGGTTTCGCGTTCGTGCTCCCGGTCGCGCAGCTGCTCGTCTGGATGCGCGACGTGACCGTTCGCTGGCGGGCCGAGATGTTCGCGATCCTGCTCGGCCACACGCTGGCCCTGGCCGCGCTCGCCGCGGTCGCGGCCGCGCTGCTGGCGCTCGTGCTCGCCTACGCGACTCGACTGCATCCCTCGGCGCCAGTCCGCGCCTCGGCGCGCGCGGCGACGATGGGTTATGCGCTGCCGGGGGCCGTCATCGCGGTCGGCGTCCTGATTCCACTGGCATGGCTCGACCGGGCTCTCGGGCAGGCTTCCATGTGGATCTTTGGCGTCTCGGTCGGACTCGTCTTGACCAGCTCGATCTTCGGACTCCTTTTCGCCTACGTCGTGCGCTTTCTATCGGTGAGCTATCAGACCGTGGACGCGAGCCTGGGCAAGATTCCCCAGAGCCTCGACGACGCCGCGCGGTCGCTTGGCGCTTCGATCGGCGGCACACTCCGGCGGATCCACCTACCGCTGATGCGCGGCGGCATCCTGACCGCGATGATCCTGGTCTTCGTCGAGACCATGAAGGAGATGCCGGCCACCCTGCTGCTGCGCCCGCTCGGGCTCAACACCCTGGCCGTGGCGGTCTGGGAGCGGACGTCCGAATCGCTATGGGCGGACGCCGCCGCGCCGGCCCTCGCCATCGTCGCGGCCGGGCTCGTTCCGGTTCTGATCGTGATCCGCCTGTCGGCCCGGCGCTACTGACGCAATCCAATCAAGATTGAGAATCGGCGCCGGCCGCTTCTCACGGGCGGGAAACACCGCTCCTCCGACGCCAAGCTCGTCCCACGTTCTCCCCTGAGGTACCGGCCCCGCCGCGCGAACCGCAGCGAGGAACAATCGGGGCCTTTGCCTCGCACTTTCGCCCCTTTGGAGCCAAAATACCGCTTGGCGGGCCCTTGCCGTCCCTCGACCACGGTCGCGCTCGGGTTCGCAGAAGCGAGAAAGCTGCGTATGAGCCGACGATGGGTCACTACGCGATTTCGTAACGTTCCTGTCGCAGTCCTCCTTGGCGCACCTCTTGCGGCGCACGGCCCACCGTTCGACGCAGGCAATTCACACCGAACATTCGTAACCAATTGCTGGAGGAGGACGTCAGTGATGACGCTGAAGAGACGGACCTTTCTTCGCGGCCTCGGAGCCGGCGCGGTGGTCGCGGGCGCCTCGAGCGTGCTCGCACCGTCCGCCGCCGTCGCGCAGCGGTCTCGCCCACAAGTGTTCGTCATCCGCGAGGACCGATTCGGGCGAATCTTTCCCAACCTCCGCCCCTTCGCCGATACGAGCACGCGGTTGTTGAATGCGCTCCGTGAGATCGGCAAGCCGGGCGGGATGCTGGACGCCGCCGACGATCTGGCGGCGGGCCCCGTCGCCCTCATCGCCGACCCGGCGCTCAGCGCGAACAACCCGAACAACCCCACTCACACCGCCGGCACGACGTTTATGGGGCAGTTCCTCGACCACGATCTGACCTTCGACCTCACGTCGCGGCTCGCCGTCCGCGCCGAGCCGACCCAGTCGCCCAACGAGCGCACGCCGGCGCTCGACCTCGACTCTGTGTACGGCGGCGGCCCGCTCGCCGATCCCGAGCTCTACGTGGCGGTCAGCCGGTTCAGTCGCGAGCGCCCGACGAAGCTGAAGATCGAGCGCGGCCCTCTCTTCGAGGATCTGCCGCGGCGGGCGGACCGATCGGCCATCATCGCGGATCCCCGCAACGACGAAAATCTGATCATCGCCGGTCTCCAGGCCGCGTTCATCCTGTTCCACAACAAGGCCGTCGACCTCGTCTCGCGCGAGCGGCGACTCTCGACCGAAGAGATCTTCCTGAAGGCGCGCCAGCTCACGACC
The DNA here is from genome assembly GCA_035275385.1 of Candidatus Methylomirabilota bacterium. Classification (GTDB taxonomy): domain Bacteria; phylum Methylomirabilota; class Methylomirabilia; order Rokubacteriales; family CSP1-6; genus AR31. The sequence continues at coordinate 6,982 of DATEMW010000230.1, forward strand.
TGGCACTACCAGTGGATGGTCGTGCACGAGTTCCTGCCGCTCTTCATCGGCCAGCCGCTGGTCGACGACATCCTGCGTAACGGACGCCGAGCCTACCGGCCCTCGACGCCATTCATCCCGGTGGAGTTCCAGGGAGCCGCATACCGGTTCGGTCACAGCATGGTGCGTCCGTCGTATCGGGCGAACTTGCTCGGCGACGTCAACGCCGCCGGCCAGCCGGCGCCGTTCTTCGGCATGATATTCGACCCCGCCGGCGAAGGTCAGTCGGACCCGGTCGACATGCGCGGCGGCGCCAGAGCCCGCCGGCGCTTCATCGGCTGGCAAACGTTCTTCAACTTTGGCGACGAGCCTCGCCCGGGCGGCGTCGGCGGCACCCTGGGCGAAGACATGCGACCGAACAAGCTCATCGACACCAGGATCTCGACTCCGCTCTTCAATCTGCCGCTGGGCGCCATCGCCTCGGGCGATCCGCCCACCGCGCTGCCGCAGCGCAATTTGCTGCGCCACGTGACCTGGTCGCTGCCGTCCGGGCAGAGCATCGCGCGCGAGCTCAATGTGCCGGCGCTCTCCGGCCGTGACTTCCCCGAGCTCCGGCAGTTCGGCCTCAATCTCGAAGACTCGACCCCGCTCTGGTATTACGTCCTTCGCGAAGCGCAGCTCGCGGCGAGCGGTCTGACCCTCGGGCCCGTCGGCGGACGCATCGTCGGCGAGGTGTTCATCGGGCTCCTGCAGCTCGACCGCGATTCGTATTTTTCCGAGCGCGGCTGGCGACCCACGCTGCCGACCCGCAGCGGCCGCGTGACCGGCGACTTCAAGATGGTGGATTTCCTCGCGTTCGCCGGAGTCGATCCCGCTCACCGCGGTCAGTAGCACCGCCGCGAAGCGATCTCCGGTCGGCCTCCCGGCGAGCGGCGCCGCTCGCCGGGAGAGCCGGCCCGGGAGTGTTATGCTTCGGGCATGACGCGGGCCGACGCCGCGCAGCGCATCACCGAGCTGCGCGAGCAGATTCACCACCACGACTATCTCTACTACGTCGAGTCGCGGCCCGAGGTCTCCGACACCGAGTACGACGCGCTCATGCGCGAGCTCCGCAGCCTGGAGGCGGAGTGGCCCGACCTCGTCACCGGCGACAGCCCCACGCAGCGCATCGCCGGGACGCCGACCGACCTCTTCAAGCCCGTCGAGCATCACGTGGCGATGCTCTCGCTCGACAACGCGACCACCGCCGACGATCTTCGTGAGTTCGAGGCCCGTCTGGGACGCGCCTACCCCGGCGCGAAGTTCCAGTACGTCTGTGAGCCGAAGATCGACGGTCTGGGGATCGCGCTCGTCTACGAGCGCGGCCGCTTCGTGCGCGGCGCGACCCGCGGTGACGGCCGGATCGGCGAGGACATCACCGCGAACCTCCGGACCATTCGTTCCATCCCCAAAGTCCTCAAGCCCGGGCCGCTCGCGTCGGCCGAGCTCCTGGAGGTGCGGGGCGAAGTGTTCATGCCGCGCGACGAGTTCGCGAAGCTGAACCGCTCGCTCGAGGAGGCGGGCACGCCGACGTTCGCGAACCCGCGCAACGCGGCCGCGGGCGCGGTGCGCCAGAAGGACCCGGCGGTCACGGCGCGCCGGCCGCTCGACATGTTCCTCTATCACGTGAGCCGCGCCGATTCGCTCGGCTTCGCCACGCACTGGGACACGCTCGAGGCCCTCGGAGCCGCGGCGTTCAAGACCAATCCGCGCTCGCAGCGCTGCGCGAATCTCGAAGCGGTACTCGCCGCCTGCGCCGAGCTCGAGCGCGACCGCGACACGCTCGGCTACGACGCCGACGGTGTGGTCGTGAAGGTGGACTCGCTCGAGCAGCAGCGGCGCCTCGGCTCCACGACCCATCACCCGCGCTGGGCGATCGCGTTCAAGTTCGCGGCGCGCCAGGCGACCACGGTGGTCGAGGCGATCGAGGTCAACGTTGGCAAGACCGGCGCGCTCACGCCGACGGCAAAGCTGACGCCCGTGGAGCTGGCGGGGGTGACGATCCGCAACGTCAGCCTCCACAACGAGGACGAGATCCGCCGCAAGGACATCCGCGTGGGCGACACGGTCTTGATCGAGCGCGCGGGCGACGTGATCCCGTACGTCGTCCAGGTCGTGCTCGCCAGGCGGCCCGATGGCAGCCAGGCGTTCACGTTTCCGTCCACCTGTCCGGCGTGCGGCGGCCGTACCGAGCGTGCGGAGGGCGAGGCGTACTGGCGGTGCACCAACACCGCCTGTCCGGCCCAGTTCAAGGAACGGCTACGCCACTTCGGCTCGCGGCGGGCCATGGACATCGAGCACCTCGGCGACAGCACGATCGAGCAGCTCGTCGACACCGGCGCGGTCAAGGACTTCGCCGACCTCTATCACCTGACCGCCGAGCAGGTCGCGGCGCTCGACCGCTTCGCCGACAAGTCGGCCGAGAACCTGATCCAGGCGATCGGTAACTCGCGCGAGCGGGGCCTGGCCCGTCTGCTCAACGCCCTCGGCATTCGACTGGTCGGCGAACGGGTGGCGCAGCTCCTGGCCGGCCGCTTCGGCAGCCTCGACGTCATCAAGGCGAAGTCGGAGGCCGAGCTCGCGGAAGTGCACGGGATCGGCGACGAGATCGCGCGAGCGATCGTGACGTTCTTTCAAGAGCCTCGCAACGTCGAGCTGATAGACAGGCTGAAGGCCGCCGGTGTGGTCGTCGGCGCTCCGGTCGCGCCCGCCGGACCCACCCCGCTCGCCGGCAAGACCTTCGTGGTGACGGGGACCTTGCCCACGCTCTCGCGCGAGGCCGCTCGCGAGCTGATCGAACGCCACGGAGGCCGGGTGGCGTCGTCGGTTTCGAAGAAGACCAGCTACGTCGTGGTCGGCGAGGCGCCCGGAAGCAAGGCCGACGACGCCCGCCGCCTGGGGGTGACCGTGCTCGACGAAGCCGGGCTGCTCGAGCTGGTGCGCCCGTGAGCCGTACCTGGGTGAGCCGTCCGCGCGTGAAACACGTCGGCTCACGTGCCGCGCTGGCGCTGGCCGTGCTCATTCTCAGCGGCTGTCTGGGCAAGACCACCGACTCCACGGCGCCGGTCGATATCCTGAGCCCGGGAAGCTGGGTGGCGCTCGCCCCGATGCCGACGCCGCGCCAGGAAGTCGCCGTCGCTCCGGTCAACGGCCGCGTGTTCGTGATCGGCGGCTTCGGCGCCGGCAGCGAGCCCGTGGGCGACGTCGAGGTCTACGACCCGGCGACCGATCGCTGGGAGACGAAGGCGCCGCTCCCCGCTCCGACCCATCACGCGGCGGCGGCCGTCATCGACGGGCGGCTGTTCGTGGTCGGCGGCTACAGCGGCGGGCGCGTGAGCTGGACCCCGCTGCGTACCGTCTACGAATACGACAGCGCGCGCAATTCCTGGGCGACCCGCGCGCCGCTCCGTGAAGCCCGCGGTGGGCTCGCCGTGGTCGCCCTCGGCGGCCGCCTGCACGCCGTCGGCGGCAGCGGTGACGGCACGAGCGCGACGCACGAGATCTATGACCCGACACCCGACCGCTGGACCGACGGCCCGCCGATGCCGACTGCGCGCGATCATCTGGCGGCGGTGGCATTTCAGGGCAAGCTCTGGGCGATGGGCGGCCGTACCTCGTTCGTCGGCACACAATTCCCGAACGTCGAGATCTACGATCCCGCGACCAATGCCTGGTCGAGCGGGCTGCCCCTGCCCGTCGGGCGCGGCGGACTCGCCGCCGCGGTGGTCGGCGACCGGGTCTACGCGATCGGCGGTGAGGCGCCGCTTCAAATCTTCAGCGCCAACGAGATGTACGAGGTCGCGGGCAACCGGTGGATCGGCAAGGACGCGATGCGCACGCCGCGCCACGGGATCGGCGCGGCCGTGGTGGGCAATCGCATCTACGTCCCCGGCGGCGGCACGCAGCCGGGCTACGCCGCCACCAACGTCAACGAGGCGTACGTCCCGTGACCGCGCATCGCATCGCCTGTCTGGTGCTCTTGATGCTCGCGTTGGCGCCGGCCGCGCTCGCCGCGGGCCCGACGCGCGAGGAAGCGCTCGCGGCGCTCGCCGACAAGGCCGACGCCGAGAGCCGTCGCCGGGGCGCCCAGGCGCTCGCCGAGACCGGGGTCATGGCCGACGTGCCGAGGCTGGCCGCCGCGCTGCGCGACACCGACCCGGTCGTCCGCGCGTTCGCGGAGAGTGCCATGTGGCAGGTGTGGAGCCGATCGGGCGACGCGACGGTCGACCGGCTCTTCTCCGAGGGCGTCGCCCAGATGAACGCGCAACAGGGCGAGCAGGCCGTCGACACCTTCAGCGAGATCATCCGGCGGCGGCCGGAGTTCGCGGAAGGCTGGAACAAGCGCGCGACCGTCTATTACCTCCTGGGCGACTACAAGAAATCGCTGGCCGACTGTGACGAGGTGATGAAGCGCAACCCGTATCACTTCGGCGCGCTCAGCGGCTACGGCCTGATCTATTTGCAGCTCGACCAGCCGGCCAAGGCGCTCGACTATTTCGAGCGCGCGCTCGCCGTGAACCCGAACCTCGAATCGACCCGACAGACCATCGAGATGCTCCGAACCCTGCTGATCCAGCGCCGAAAGGACACCATCTGATGATCGACGCACTCAAGAAGATCACGAGCCCGAGCGTGGCCAACGCGATCGAGACGTTCAACGTCCGCCCGCGCAATCAAGGCAACATGTCGTCCGAGATCCGCACCCTGTTTCCCGAGATGGGCCCGCTGGTCGGCTACGCGGTCACCGCCGTGATCCGCGCCGAGCCCCAGCCCCTCGAGGGGCACCGCGCGTCCACGTTCGGCTGGTGGGACTACGTGCTGTCGATCCCGGCGCCGCGGGTGATCGTCGTGCACGACCTCGACGAGCCGCGGGGCCAGGGCGCCCAGTGGGGCGAAGTGCAGGCGAACATCCACAAGGCGCTCGGCTGCGCCGGCGTCATCACCGACGGCTCGGTGCGGGATCTCGACGAGGTGCGGGCCCTCGGCTTTCAGTTTGCCGCGGCGCACATCTCGGTGTCGCACGCGTACGTGCACATGGTCGACTTCGGCCTGCCGATCAAGGTGGGCGGCCTCTGGGTCAAGCCCGGCGACATCGTCCACGCCGACCAGCACGGCGCCGTCACGATCCCAGCCGACATTGCGGCGAAGATCCCCGACGCCATCGCGAAGGTCGAGGCCGACGAGCGCAAGATCATCTCGGTCTGCCAGTCGCCCACGTTCTCGGCCGACAATCTGAAGGCGCTCTACAAGCAGATCAGGCCCGGAACGTACTGAGCAGGCGCGCGCGCGCCTGGGCGGGCTAGCGGCCGAAGCGCGCCTTGCACTTGAGGCCGGCCGGCAGGCGGTAGTTCGGGTTCGGCACCTCGAGCCGAACGCCGAACGTGCCGCTGGCGGCGTCGACCACGCGATCGACCACCGTCACCTTGGCGGGATGAACTCCGCCGACCGGTGACTCGGGCAAGACCTCCGCGGTCATGCCCGGGCTCAGCTTGCCCAGGAGCGCGACCGGCGCGATCACTTCGACGCGCAGCGGGTGGAGCTGCGCGAGCTTCACGATCGGCGTACCGCGAACGAACTCGCCCGGCGACAGCAGGCGCTCGGTGACCACGCCGGTCACCGGGCTCTTCAACGTCCGCTGGCCGAGCGCCGCGCGAGCGCGCTCGAGGTCGAGCTCGGCGATCTGTCGATTCTCCTTCGCCTCGAGGATCCCGAGATCGGCCAGGACCTTCTGCGTCTCGGCCTCGTCGAGCTCTTTGAGCGGCACGAGGTTCTTCTGGTACATCTCGTCGGTCCGCGCGAACTTCCTGACTCCGAAGTCGAGCCGCACCTGGTTCGACTTCATCGCCGACTCCACCTTCGAGCGCGCGGTCGCCAGCGCGACAGTCGCCCTTTCGACCGACGACTCGAGCGTGGCGAGCACCTGCCCCTCCTTCACGAGATCGCCGCGGTCGACGTTCACCGCGTCGAGCACGCCCTCGGTCGGGAAGCTCACGGCCACGACCATGTACGGATTCACGAGGCAGTCGAGCGTCTGAGCCGCCGCCAAGGCCGGAGCGAGTGCCGCCCCGGCTGCCACGATCGAGAGCAGGGAGTAGCGACGGATCAGCCTCACGGTGTCCTCACTCGGGCCGGCCCGCGAACGCGAGCGCGGTCGTCAGATGCTCGTCCTGTCTCAGAAGATCGCGTCGCATCCGGGCGTGGAGCCGTTCCGCCGCCCGCTGCGCGCGCCGCACCACCAGAGCGGCCAGCCACGCGCCGACCCGCCCGCCCCGCCG
>DATEMW010000231.1:0-6052 GCA_035275385.1 Candidatus Methylomirabilota bacterium
TAGTAGACGACCGCGTCGCCGGTCATCATCACGACCAGCGCGCACACCAGCGGATTGAGCCCGGCCTCGCGGCCGACTGACATCGCGATCGGCAGCGCGAGCGCCAGGAAGCCGGAGATGTTCGGCACGAGCGCGCGCAGCAGGGTTGCGCCGAGCATCAAGAGGACGATCACCGCCAGCGCGCTGTCGCCGAACGCGGGGAGCCCGCCGACCAGGAGGCGGCCGAGCCATGGCGCGGCCCCGCTCACCACCAGCGCGTGGGCCAGCGAGATCGAGGCGGCGATCACGAAGAAGTTCGACCACCCCACGCCGCGCTCGAGGTCGGCCCACACGAGCGGACCGAGGCCCGGCGTGAGGAGCGCGACGAAGGCCAGGAGCGCCGGGATCGCCGGATCCAGATGGTGCACGCCGTCGGTGAGCCACAGGGCGGAGGCGCTCAGGATGATCGCGACCGTGCGCCACTCCGTTCCCGAGATCGGCCGCCGGCGCGCGGGCTCGGGCGTCGGCAGTCCTTCCGCGAAGCCGCGGCGATAGAGCGCCCACGTGAGGACGCCGCCCAGCAAGAGAATCGCGTAGTACGGCACCGCCATCAGGGCGAACCATCCGGTCCACGACATGCCACCGATGATCGCGGCGCTCATGACCGGTGTGATCCCGCCGGTCAAGAGCGAGGTCGAGGCGAGCCGGTTGATCGACGAGAGCGCCAGCATCACGGCCTTCGCGACGTCCGCACCGCGCGGCACTCGGCCGAGCGTGAACACCTCGTCGTAGATGTGAATCAGGATTCCGGAGCGTGTCGTCGCCGATGGCAGCAGGAACGTCATCACTGGAAACGACAGGACCAGCTGGAGGTACACGGTCAGGCTGCGGCCTCGCGCGCGCTCGAGAATCGTCCTGGCCAGCCGCTCGGCGAGCCCGCTGCGCACGACCGCGGCGCCCATCGTGAGCACGCCGATCAGGAAGAACGGCACCGGGTTCGCGAAGCCCTGCAGCGAATCGCGCAGGCTCGACGTCGCGCCGCTCAGTGCGAGCAGGGTGACGCTCAGGAGCGCGGCGACACCCGGCGCCAGGATCTCGCCCGTCCACAGGAGGATCGTGATCAAGGTGACGATCAGCGCGCGCTGACCGGCCAGCGGCAGCCCGGAGAGCAGCGGGGGCAGGAACAGCGCGACGCCCAGGCCGACCAGCGGGACCACGAGCGCCTTGCTCGCGGGTCGTACGCTTCCCACCGCCGCCGCCTCGGTCCGGCTCATCGCGCGGCGTCATCCTCCCACGAATGGCGCGATCCGGGCTAGACTCCTCGCCGGGAGGCGCTCACGTGCCCACGCATCAATCGATCACCGGATCGTCGGACGAAGATCTCCTGCAGCGGATGATCGCGACCCACGGCGAGCGATTCGACGCGCCGTTCTGGGCGCTCTTCGGCGCCCGGGTCGGGCCACACCTTCCCGCGAGACCGGTGATCGTCGACCTGGGGTGCGGGCCCGGTTTGTTGCTCCGCGACCTCGCCGAGCGGTTGCCGGGCTCGACGCTCTACGGCTACGACGTCACCGCCGCGATGATCGACTACGCCCGAAAGCTCGCGTTCGCGGGATCGAGCGCGACGTTCGCGCTCCACGACGTGGTGGCCAAGCCGCTGCCCCAGGCTTCCGGCACGGTGCACCTGGCGAGCATGTCCTCGGTGCTCCACGTCTTCGACGAGCCGCTGCCGACGATGGCCGAGATCCGGCGCGTGCTCGCCCCGGGCGGGATCTTCTTGCTACACGACTGGGTGCGCATGCCGCTCGCCGCCTACCTCGCCTTCCGCCGGGACGTCATGAAGGACAGCGGCCCTGACGCGCTCCGGCGCGCCTACCGCCTGTTCCCCGTGCACAACAAGTACACGGTCGACGATTGGCGCTGGCTCCTCGGCGAAGCGGGCTTCGAGATCCTCGACGTGACCGAGCTGCGCGCGTCGCACCGGATCTTCGTCGCCCGGGCGTCGCGCTGACACCCGGACGTCAGGCGCGGAAGGCGTTCATCGCGGTCACCAGGGCCGGCGTGCCGCCGAAGAGGTAGGCGACCTCCACCGCTTCCTGGATCTCCGCGTCCGAGGCGCCGGCAGCCCGCGCGCGGCCGGCGATGTTGGCCACGCCGTCGGGATGCGACAAGAGCGCGTCGACGATCATCGTCATGAGGATCTTGTACTTCGCGGGAATCGCGCCGTCCTTCAAGATGCGCTCGCGCTGGGCCACGTACGAGCTGACGAATTCGGGGTCGCGCTGCTGCAGGGGCTGGATCCACGGGGGCAAGGTTGCCTGAGCCATCACGTCCTCCTCGAAGAGATTGCGAGGCGACGAGGCTAGCCCGCCGATCGCGCTCGCGTCAAGCCGACGGGCGCGCTATCCCGAGTACGGGGTCTGCCACAGCGCGTGGCCCACGAAGAACGGGCCGAGCGTCTGCAGATACTGCGAGGTCTGCGTGGTCTTGCGCATCGCCTGCACCAGATGCGACAGCGGATGGAGCTGGCGTCCGACGAGCCCGATCACGAAATCGTTGTCGTTGACGTCCAGGCCGTGGCAGGCCAGCCGCACGTCGTGGGCCAGGTCGGCGTCGCCGTAGGCGCGGCCGAGCACGCTGTGCTCGCGGATGATCCCGCCCTGCTCCTGGGGCGTGAGCTTGCTGAACGAGCCGGTCCGGCGCAGCGGGTACCAGATGCCCCAGGGCCAGGCGGGATTGAGCGCCGCGCGGCGCGGACGGCGCAGCAGCCAGTCTTCGAGATCGGTCTCGAAGCCGGAGGCGTAGGTGCGTCCGAACATCGTGAGCTCGGGCTTCTGCGAGAGCCCGGCAAAGGGCTCGGCGTTCAGGACCTCCCGGAGTGCTCCGACGAAGAAGATCGGATCTTCGCTCATCGAGACGACCGCGACGCCGCGCGGGTCGTTGACGTCCTGGTAGAGGACGGCCTCGATCCGGCTCGACTCGAGCGCGCGCTGCAAGGGCTTTGCGTCCAGGCATCCGCCGAACGCGGAGAGCTGCATGAACAATCGCCGGTCGGAGGCCTGCCGCTCGGCCCCGTGCTCCTGGACGTCGATCTTCGTCGCGTCAGTCCCGCTCACCGTTCACCTCGTCGGCGGGCCTTACCCGCCTCGCGTGTGCATCTCCAGGTGCGGGTCCGCGCGCAACCGTCCGATCTGCACGAGCGGTGTACGGTCCCGCAGCCTCAGCCGCTCCTCGGCGCCGCGGTCCGCGCGCCGGCCCCACGCGCCCGCGATCAGCGCCTGAAGCTCGTCGCGCGATGCTCCGCGGCGCAGCGGCCCCCGGAGGTCGACGCCCTTCTGGGCGTAGAGGCACAGATAGAATACGCCGTCGGCAGTGAGCCGGCTTCGATCGCAGCTCGCGCAGAACGGCTCCGTGGTCGACGAGATGATCCCGAACACGGTGCCGTCGCTCAGCGCGTAGCGGTCGGCCGGCGCCGTGCTCTCTTCCACGACCGGCTCGATACGGCCGTAGCGCCGCTCGAGGATCGCCAGCATCTCCACCCGGCTCACCACCTTCTCAGGAGACCAGCGCGTAGCGCCGCCGACGTCCATGTACTCGATGAAGCGCACCTCGGCCGGCACGGTGCGCCCATACTCGATCAGATCGGTGAGCTCGTCGTCGTTGACGCCTCGCATGACGACCGTGTCGAGCTTCGTCCCGCTGAAGCCGGCCGGCGCGAGCGCGGCAATGCTCTCCAGAACCTGCGCGTGATTGGAGCGCCGCGTGAGCGCGGTGAACCGCTCCGGACGCAACGTGTCGAGGCTCACGGTCACGCGATGAAGACCGGCGTCATGCAGCGGCCGCGCCTGCTCGCTGAGGAGCACGCCGTTGGTCGTCAGCGCCAGGTCGCGCAGCCTCGGCTTGGCGGCCAGGAGCCCGACGAGCGCCGGCAGGTCGCGGCGGAGCAGCGGCTCACCACCGGTGAGTCGGATCTTGTCGACGCCGAGGTCCATGAAGACGTCGCCCAGCGTGCTGATCTCCTCGAAATCGAGGATCTGCTCGCGCGGCAGCCAGACGTAGTCCTCTTCCGGCATGCAGTAGGCGCAGCGCAGGTTGCAGCGATCGGTCACGGAGATTCTCAGATTGCGGAGCGGCCGCTGATAGACGTCCGTGACGATCATCGACGCGCTCCCGGGCCGACCGGCTCGTCGGCCGCGGTCCGCTCCCACTCGCGCAGCAGGCCCGTCTTCTTCACGCCCACGTCGAAATGATCCCACGGCATCCGCTCGTCGATCGACCGCTGGCGCGTCGTGTAGAAGGCGGCGTCGCCCTCCCACTCGCGCAGCGCGCGGCGCCAGTCGCCCTCGTGGCCGGCCGCGAGCTCGAGAAAGTCGCCGACGCGCCGGTCGCCGCGCGCGAGCAGCGCCTGCAGGGCCGCCTCGCGCGGGTTCTCGTGGAGCACCCGGACGTTCGAGAAGCGGCGGACGCCGCGCTTGATGATCTCGAGCTTGTCCTGGAGCGACTCGGCGCCGTCGAAGGGCGCCCACTGAAACGGCGTCCAGGGCTTGGGTACGAACGACGAGACCGAGAGCGTGAGCCGCCCGAACGGGCGGCCCCTGGCATCGAGCACGCGCAGCCGCTCGAGCATGCGGCCGGCCAGCTCCGGGATCGCCTCGACGTCCTCGACGGTCTCGGTCGGCTGTCCGATCATGAAATAGGTCTTCAGATTTGGGATGCCGTGCGCCCTGACGAGGTCGCAGGCCGCCATCAGCTGCTCGTCGCTGATCGACTTACGGATGGCGCGCCGCAGCCGCTCCGTTCCGGCCTCTGGCGCCATCGTCAGGGTGCGGTGGCCGCCGCGCGCCAGGGCTGCCACGAGCTCCTCGCTCAGGCTGTCGGCGCGGAGCGACGAGATCGAGAGCTCCATGCCGTTGTCCTCGACGACCTTCAGCAGGTCGCCGAGCCAGGGATAGTCGGAAACGCAAGCGCCGACGAGGCCGATGCGGCGCTCACCGCTGGCCGCCATCCGCTCGACGGTCTCGCGCAGGGCGTCGACGGTGCGGTGCCGGACCGGACGGTATACCTGGCCCTCGAGACAGAAGCGGCAGCCGCGTCCACAGCCCTTGCCGACCTCGAGCAGCGCCATGTGGCCGTACTCGGCCTGCGACGTCTTCACCGCCGCGATCGTCTCGAAGGCGTTCACGTTCCGCAGGCGGCGCTTGACGACCATCGCCGGCGCGCCCTCGCGGGCGGCCACCTCGGCCACGGTGCCGTCGGCGCCGTAGCCGATCGCATAGTGCTCGGGTACGTAGACGCCGTCGATAGAGCCGAGCGAGCGAAGCAGATCGGCGCGGTCGCGCGAGCCGGCGCGATACGCGGCGATCAGCTCGACCACCAGCTCTTCGCCCTCGCCGACCACCACGAAGTCCATGAACGGCGCGATCGGCTCCGGATTCGAGAACGCGCAGACGCCGCCCATCAGCACCAGCGGATCGTGCTCGCGCCGCGCGGCGGCGCGCAGCGGGATCCCCGCCATCGCGAGCACGCGCAGCACGTTGATGTAGTCACCCTCATAGGTGACGGAGAAGCCGACGAGGTGGAAGTCGGTGAGCGGCCGGAGCGACTCGAGCGAGAACGGCGGCTGCTGCGACCGGCGCATCTCGTCCAGGTCCGCGAGCTCGGGCATGAACACGCGCTCGCAGACCACGTCGGGGAGCGCGTTGAGATGGCGATAGATCGTCTGGAAACCGAGATTCGACATGCCGACGGCATACGTATTGGGGTAGACGAGGGCGACCGAGATCTTGCCACCCCAGTCCTTGATCACGGTGCCCTGCTCTGCGGCGAGCAGAGCCTGAGCTTTCTTCTTTAGAGACCAGGACATCGCGTTAGTGTACCACGCGGCGCACGGTCACCCTTTGACCACCGCCAGCGGTTTGAGCCGCGCGACGCGCGTCGAGATGCCGAAGCGGTGCACGACGTCCACGACGTCGTGCACGTCCTTGTACGCCTCGGGCATCTCTTCCGCGAGGGCGTCGCGCCCGGTCGCGCGCGCCAGCACGCCGCGCTGGCGCAGCTCGTCGCCGATCCGCCG
>DATEMW010000232.1:0-7963 GCA_035275385.1 Candidatus Methylomirabilota bacterium
GGGTGTCGTTCAGGAAGCGACGTACCCTCGAGTCGGGTGAGGCGAGCTCAACCAGCAGAACGGTGAGGAGCGCGAAGGGCAACGCGTCTCCGTTGATGTACGAGAAGACGTACCAGACCTGGGGAGTCAACAGCAGGAAGCCGAGCGCCGGCGTGAATCGTCTGGCGCGAAACCTCATCCAGGTGACCAGCCCGGCGTAGAGCAGCACCTGGAGCGTTCGCATCGACAAGCCGGTTCCCAAGCCCAGGGCTTCGCCGACGACGGCGGCCTTGCCCAAGGCCCAGTAAACGATGTCCCCCTCATTCAGATAGGACATGCCGTACCCGCCGTACGCCGACGTGGTGCCGGGAGCGCCGACCGCCGGCGGCAGCCAGTGCTTGCGAAAGTACCGGCCAGCCTCGAAATGCAGACGCTCGTCGGGATGAACGTTGCCAGGGCTTCTCATCGCCATGACGAGGACAAGCGCGACCGAGAGCACGAGCTGCAGCGACAGAACGACGGCGAGTGGACGCTCTGCGCTTGCGGCCAGCGTCCTTCCGAGCTCCGCGGGTGTCCGGGAGGTTCGGCCGAGGGCATCGAGAGTCACGCCCACCTCGTGATTCTCGAGGTTCGAGCTTCGGGACCGCATCGCACGCGCGTCGGCAGGCTCCACCGGGTCGGATTAGATCTGCAAGCGACGAGCCAGCCGCTGCGCAATGGTGTATCCGCCGTGATGCATAAGCATTTGATATCTCGATAATTTCTGGGTCCACAGCCTCCTTGAGGCTCGGGCATGCGACGCCGGGACGGTCAAGCTCTGACAAATCTGACTCGAATCGCGAGGCGGTTGCCGGACTGACGCTGACGGCGAAGGCGCTCAGCGCGCCTGAAGCGTGGCTATCGTGGGGTGACGTCCAGGCGGCTGCCTCTGCGAACCAGCACCACGAAGGCCCCCCGGTTGTCGTCGCCCGCCATCACCACGTAGCGGCTTTGGGCCCAGTCCAGGACGGGGTGACGCAGGCGGCCGTCGAACGAGAAGCGCTTGTGGATGACGAACATCGTCGGCGCGTGGCGATCGAGATCGCGCACGGCGCGCTCCGTCAGCTGCAAGGAGACCGGGCCTTCCAGCAGCGGGTACACATAGAACGCCCCGCTCGGCGGCGAGTGCAGGCTCTCGAAATAGAGCCCCGGCTCCGCTCCCCATTCGTAGAACGTCTCGCCTGGTCCCAGCAGAACCCGGAGCTCGCGGCCGAGCTGCTGCTCGAGTGGAAACACATCGTCGCCGTACTTGAGGCGTGGCCACGCCTCGGCCGGTATCCGATACAGCGGCACCTGCTGAGCCACGAGCAGGACGACCGCGGCCGACGCGATGGCGGACGGTACCCACCGCGGAATCGAACCGGTCGTGAGAGCAGAGCCCACTGCCCAGCCCGCGCCGACCGCGAGCAGAGGGAGCCAGAGCTGGTAGTAGTGTGGGCGCCATTGGCCGGGAAGCGCCACGGCGAGGTGAGTCCCGACGGCGAGTCCGAGCAACAACAGCCACGGGCGTCGCTTACCGGCAATCGCGCCGCGCACGGCGCCCGCGAGCGTGAACACCGCGAGCGGCGCCGCCACCGCCGCCACGCTGGGAAACAACGTGTCGGGGAGCAGGCTATTGATCAGGATGTCCCTCATGCTCTGCGACGACAGCGTGTAGTCGTCGTGCATGTAGCGCGAGGAGTAGAAGCGGTTGTATGCGAAGACCGCCTGGTAGAAGTCCAAGAAGTGCCCGCGAGCCGCGAAGTACGCGGCCGTGGCGAGCCAGGCGCCGGCGCCGACGCCGCCTATCGTGAGCGCGTCGGCCAGGGCTCGACGGCGCGAGCCGCCGGGCGGCGGCACGGCGATGTGCGCGAGAGCGAGGAAGGCGGCAGACGCCGCCGCGATCGGCTTGTAGAGCGAGGCGATGGCGAAGAGCCCGCCTATCGTCAGGACGTGCCAGAGGGGCAGCCGACCACCGGCGCGGATGAACAGGACGAACGCCCACACGACGCAGACGTTGATGAACGCCTCGGCGTTGGGCTGATTGGCCTGTAGCCACAGATCGCCGGACACCAGCGTCCAGAACACGGCTCCCCAGAGCCCGGCGGCGATCCCGCCGACCGCGGACGCGGCGACGTAGACGCCGACCAGCGTGATGATCGCCGCGGTGACGTTGAGCAGGTAGACGGCGCCGGGGCCATAACCGACGAGCAGGATCGCCACGGCGTGGGACACGTGGATCGCGGGCGGTTTGTGGTCCCACATGTCGGCGTACAGCGAGCGACCGGCGAGCAGCTCGTGGCCGATCACGGCCGCCGAGGTGATGTCACGCTCGAGCGGCTCGTCGTACGTGTGCAGGCGTGCCAGCGCGATCACGAGCGCGAGCGCGACCACCGCCGCGGCGGCCCACGTTTGAGGCGACGTCTTCAACGCGTGAGGAAGGCGCCGGAGTTGGCGCGCGCCGGGTCGAAGTACGTCGTCTCGGGCTCGCCGCGAAGCAGGTGATCGGCGAGCTCCACGCCCTGCATGAAGCTGTGATCCTGGTTCGCCACTTCGTACTTCCAGCCGCCGAACCGTCCGCGGGAGTAGATGCGGTGCTCGGCGAGGGCGGGGATCAGGTGGTCGAGGACCTCGTCGCGCCCCAGGAACGGCGTGGGATATCCGTGCTCGAGCCGCCGATGCCAGAAGCTGACGACGTCGGCATCACCGATCAAGCCGTCCTTTCGCATGGCCGCGAGGGTCCAGTCGCGCAAGGTGGTGTGATCGACGGGCCTGAACTCCGACTCGCACACTTCGGCCATCAGCGAGAAGTATCCCTCGCCGTCGGGGACATTGGCGGGGGAATAGTTCGAGAAGACGGTGACCCGGTAGTAGGGGTTGTGGTCCTCGGGGAAGTACATCCAGCACTTGCGGGCGAGCTCGGCGGGAAGCGGCCCCTGGAGCCCAACACCCACGATGTGCACGGCGCTGTGCACCAGTGCCTCCGCGGCGCGACGTGTCTGGGCGCTGAGACCGTCGCAGGACTCGACCAGCACGTCGAGCGGCACCGACGTGACGAGCGTGTCGTACCGCATCGTCCGGCCATTGGCCATCGTGACCGTGCGGCCAGTGGGATCGATCCGGATCATCCGGTGCTCGAAGAGTCGATGCGTCGGGCGAATGAGCTCGCCGACTCGCTGCCAGATCGCGCCGGTGCCGCCGCGCCTGGGGAAGCGGAAGCGGTTGTTCGGGCCCCACGAGACGTCGTCGCGCTGCTCGGCGATGTTCTTCTTGATCCGCTCGATGTCGGGAACCGCCACGCGCTCGCCCATCCACCCGACGCCCATGTGCTCGGGCGGCACACCCCACACCTTGAAGTTGTAGGGATAGAGGAACATCTGGGCGATGCCCTCGCCGAACGTCGTGTGGATCCATTCGCCGAAGTTGGCGGCCGGTTTCGACCGCCGCTGGGCGGCCGCGTGCTCCAGTCCGCGCAGCGCGTGCTCCATGTCTTCGCGCTCGAGGCGGTGGATGTTGTTCTGGAACGGGTACGGAACGAACCGGTCCCTCAGCCACACCCACGACTCGCGATCGTGCCAGAGCCATTCGCCCGCGAGCGCCGTGTCGAGGACGTCGTCGTAGTACGCGTAGTGGCTGAACTGCACGTGGCCGCCGAGATCCCAGGTGAATCCCTCGGAGTCGACGACGCTCGCGGCGAGGCCCCCGGGCGACGGCGACGACTCGAGGATCTGGAAATTGTCGAAGCCGAGCTCTTGCAAGCGGTACGCTGCGCCCAGGCCCGTCGGTCCGGCACCGAGGATCAGCACGCGGCCGGGATCGTGCCTCGCAGTCATTGCGAGCGCCGCGCGCGTAGCGCGACCATCACGGTCTGCCCGAAGGCGCGCGCCGCGGCCTTCCACAGCCGCCACTTGACGATCGAGACGGTGCCGGTGCGCCGGCCGCGATGGGGCACCCACACCTCGCGCACGCGCAGCCGGTCCCGAGCCGCCAGGCCCGACATGATCACGTTGGGCGCGAACGCACCGGCGGGAATCCGCGAGAGGATGGAGACCAGCGCAGCTCGGCGGATCAGCCGGTACGGCGCGTTGACGTCGGTGACGGCGCGCCCGAAGAGCGCCCATACGGTGAGCCGCGACGCGGCAGTGATGATCCGGCGAGCCAGCGGAGCGTCGCGATGCTGCCGGCGCCCGAGAATCAGGTCGTAGTCGCCTCGCTGCGCCCACAGCAGGCCGAAGTGCTCCGCGCTCATCTCGTCGTCGCTGTCGACCTGGAACACCCACTCGCCGCAGGCTTCGCGATAGCCCCTCAGGATCGTGGGGCCATGGCCGGCATTGGCCTGGCTGGTCACGACGAGGTCGGGTCGATGCTCGGACAGCCCCGCGAGAATTTCTCCGGTGTCGTCGCGCGAGCCGTCGTCGTACGCGAGGAGCTCGAAGTCGATGCCCAGCCGCGCGAGCTCGTCGAGCCACGTTTTGAGGACCTCCGCGATGACCGCCCCTTCGTTGTAGACGGGCATCACGACGGACAGATCGGGTGGTCCTACGCGCCGGCGTCGGCGATCCGCCTCGGCGGGGAGCGTCGTGCGAGCAGACGAGACAGTCGCGACGTCTTTCATTGCCGAGAGACCAAACTGCAAGCGATGAGCCAGCGATTGCCGAATCGCGCGCGTCTCCGAGAGATCGAATGCGCCTTGGAAGGTGCCGGAAACTCAAGAGACCCGACCGCGCTGCGTCTTGCGCCGATGTTCGGAATCGCCGGCGCCTGACAAGACTGGTCAGCTTCTCGCCGGACTGTCCCACTATTGGCCTCTACGGGCGCTGGATCGCTCCTGGCCACGCCAGCCGGAAATTAACTGTACAGCCAGGCCGCATCTAGGCCGGAAAATATAATTGAAACATATACTTACCTTTGGTACGGCTCTTGCCGGAGATAGGGGTGGAGGGTCTCACGAGGGACCGGCGATGGCGCCCCAAACATCAGTGCCGCCAGCAGTGAAGCGTCCGGCCGTCGGTACGCCGGCCCCGCTGTTCTCATTGCCCTCAGTGCGCGGTCCGATGGTGGACCTGGCCGCGTACCGCGAGCGCCGCAACGTCGTCGTCTGGTTCTCGCGCGGGTTTACGTGCCCCTTCTGCCGCGTGTATACGAACAACATTCGAACCGGCTACGAAGCGCTGCTGGCGAGCGACACCGAAATCATCCAGATCGCGCCCAATCTCCTCGAGAGTGCTCGGCGATATTTCGGCCCAGACCCGCTGCCGTTTCCGTTCGTGTGCGATCCCGACAAGCGGCTCTACGCGGTGTATGGCCTCGGAGACCGCGGCGTGCTCGAGGCGACCAGCACGGCGGTCGTGAGCTTCGCCCATGCGTTCACGCACGGCGACAGCGTGAACCAGACCCGGGGCGCCTTCTTCGACGTCATGAACCGAAACTTCGTTCGCCGCCTCCATCACCACGCGATGACCGCTCACGAGCAGGGCATCTTCGTCATCGACAAGCAGGGCACGATCCGCGACGTCACGGTCGTCGGTCCCATCGATCCGGTTCCGAACGGCGTGGACCTGGCCGAGCTTGCTCGCGCGCGATGCGTGCCGACGCCGGTCTCAGCGTGAATCACGCCGAGCGCCTCAGGCGCCTCAACGAGCTGCTGGTCGAGCTGGTCCGCTCGCCGCTCCCGACGCACTTCTTCCAGACGCTTGCGGACCACGCGGCCGGCGCGGTTCCTCACGACTATCTGGCGGTGTGCCTGGTCGATCCCGAGAAGGGCGGTTACCTCGTGCACTCGCTCGTCGGTCTCGACGCCGGCGCAGTGGGCTCCCGCCCGTTCTCGCCCTACGAGGGTCTGCCGGGCCGGGTGATCACCACCGGTCACGCGCACCGCATCGAGGACCTCGGCACGGCGCGAGAAGGCGTTCCCGACCTCGAGGGTGTGCTGATCGGTTCCGGTCTTCTGGCGACGATGGCGGTCCCGATCCGTCGCGGTCCCGAAGTGCTCGGCGCTCTGCTTTTCGCCGCCCGCCCGCCGCTCGCGTACGGCGAGGACGACGTCCACGTCGCCACGTTGCTGGCGGCCGGGCTCTCGGCTGCGCTCGAGACCTCGCAGGCGTACCAAACCCTGGCCGACGAGCGCATGACGATGCTCGGTGTGCTCGGCAGCACGGCCGACGCCGTGATCACGATGAATCAGAGCGGCCTGGTCCTGTTGGCAAATGGAGCGGTGCGGACGATGCTCGGTCTCGCGCCGGACGCGATGGAAGGCAGGCCGCTGCTCGAGGTCGTGGACTACGCGCCGCTGCGCGAGCTGTTCGTGCTCGGCAAGCCCGGCATCTCGGAGCTGCCGCTGCCCGACGGACGCATCGCGCAGGCGAGCCTGGTGCAGGTCGTCACGCCGTTCGGCGAGCCCGTGGGTCTAGCGGTGGTCCTTCGCGACATCACCTTGCTGAAAGATCTCGAGAAGATGAAGAACGACTTCGTCAACACGGTCTCGCACGATCTCAAGAGCCCGATCACCGTCATCGCCGGCCTGGCGGACCTGGTGCGCATGGCCGGACCGGGAGATCCGAACTTCGAGTCACGCTGCCACGACATTCGCGATACCGCCCAGCACATGGCGGATCTCGTCACGGACCTGCTCGACATCGGCAAGATCGAAGCCGGGCTCGACGCCGCCCGCGAGCCGATGGATTTGGTGCCGGTCGCCGTCGAAGCGCTGCGGCTCGTGAGGCCGAATGCCGAGCGCAAGACGATCGAGCTGACGGCCGACCTGCCCGAGACCGCCATCGTCATGGCCGCGCCGATCCGGGTTCGTCAGGCGCTCGTCAATCTGATCGACAACGGCATCAAGTACACGCCGACCGGAGGGCGAGTCGCCGTCACGGCAGCGTTTTCCGCTGGCGGTGACGGCGCCGAGAGCGTCACGATCCGCGTGACGGATACCGGCATCGGCATCCCCGCCCGCGACCTTCCCCACGTGTTCGACAAGTTCTACCGGGTCAAGAGCAAGGCGACGAGCGGGATCGCGGGAACCGGCCTCGGGCTCGCGATCACCCGGACCATCGTCGAGTCCGTCGGCGGTCGCATCCGCGTCGAGAGCGTCGAGGGCGCGGGCACGACGTTCATCGTCGAGCTGCCCGTCGCCCGCGCGTGACGCCGCCTCGTCAGCCCAGGTAGGACGCGACGAACGTTCCGCTCGGCGCCGCTGCCGTGAAGCGGCTCAACGCGAAGGGCACCGCGTCGACCGGCGGCGTCGTCCCCGTGATCAGCGCCGCCATCATTTCACCGACCGCCGGGGACAGCTTGAAGCCGTGCCCGCTCATGCCTGCGGCGATCCAGAAGCCGCCCACCGGCGACTCGTCGAGGATCGGCATCCAGTCCGGCGTGATGTCGAAGGCGCCGGCCCAGCCGCGCCGGTAGCGCGCGTCGGCCAGGCGCGGGATCGCGCGGGCGGTGCGCTCCAGCACGTCGGTCGCCTCAGCGAGAGTCACGTCCGCGCCGAGCGTCTCGGGCTCCATCGGATGCTGCGTCTCGTCGTCGGTGAGCGAGCCCGTCAGCGTGAGGCCGCCCGTCTCGGGACGCGCGTAGCTGCCACCCGCGAGATCGAGATAGACCAGGTGCGGGCGCCCGAAGCCGGCGTCGCGCTCGACGACGAAAACGGGATGACGGCCGATGATGACCGGCAGCTCGATCCCCGCCAGCCGCGCCACGAGCGGCGACCAGAGGCCCGCCGCGTTGACGACGACAGGAGCGTCGATCCCGTCGCCGCCCGCGGTGTCGACGCCGACGACGCGATCGCCCGCCGTGCGAATCCCGACGACCTCGACGCCCTGCTCGATGCGGACACCGCGCCGGCGCGCGGCGTCGGCGTAACCGATGGTCACGGCGGTCGGATCGCCGTAGCCGGAGTCGGGCTCGTACACGACAGCGCCGATGCTCGACGGGTCGATGCGCGGCTCCAGGCGCGTGAGATCTC
>DATEMW010000233.1:0-15813 GCA_035275385.1 Candidatus Methylomirabilota bacterium
GCCGCGACCGCCGGCGCCGACCGCGGCAGCCCAGGCGCCCGCCGTGAAACCGCCGGTCGCGCCCGCGGCCGCTCCCGCGAAGCCGCAGGAGTCGCGGTGCCTCAGCGTGAACGCGATTCCGTTCGCTCAGGTGTACGTCGACGATCAACCGGTTGGCTACACGCCCACGGCGTGCCTGCGCGTGGGCATCGGCGAGCATCGCGTCCAGTTCGAGATGGACGGCCAGCGCAGTCCCGAGCGGCTCTTGCGGATCACCCCGCGGCACACGCCCGACGCGCCGATGCGGCTCAGCTACGACTTCAATACCGGGCGGTTTTTCGAGCAGTGATCACCCATCGCGCCGTCGCGCTTCTCGGTCTCGCCGGGCTCCTGGCCGGCGGCTGCGCCACCACGCAAGAGCTCACGCGCGATGTGCCCGGCACGAAGTTCGTCAAGTACGCGATCGCCGGCGCCGACCGCGAGCAGCGCGCGGGGCTCGAGCGCGGGCTCAGCCAGCTTCGCGCCGCCGAATACGACGCCGCGGCACGCTCGTTGCGGCAGGCCGTCTGGGACGTCGAGCAGATCGACAAACCCTGGCTTCGCGTCGAGGAGCTCGCCGAAGTCCACGAGGCACTAGCCGACGCCTACACCGGCCTCGGTAAGACGCAGTGGAGCGGGGAGCAGCGCGCGCTGGCGCAGGCGCTTACTGAGTACGGGCGGCGCGAGACCAAGGCCGGCTCACCTGACGCTGTGCTTTCCAAGGCGAGAGGCGCCTACCAGACCGCCCACTTCCGCGAGGCCGTCACCGCGCTGGGCCAGGCTCTGGTCGAGCTGGAAGGCCTGTCGCCGACGCCGGCGCGGTTGAAGGCGCTGGTCGACGCCCGGTGTCACCTGATGCTCGCCTACTTCGCTCTAGGACGCGCGGACCGCGCCGGCGAGGAGGTTCGCCAGCTCGCCGCCTCGGACGGCGCCATCGCATCGTGCAGCCGCCAGGCGCCGCCACCCGTCAGGACGTTCATCCAGTCCATCGAGACGACCGAAGCGCGGTTCGGCAAGCGGAGCGCCGAGTGACAATGGAGGCGGGCCGCGTGGCGACCGTGACGTTCGCTCATCTGACGGACGTGGGTCGGGTCCGCCAGCGCAACGAGGACTCCCTCGGCGCCTTCGAGCCGGACGATCCCGCGCTGCTCGAGTCGCGCGGCCGTCTGTTCGTCGTTGCCGACGGGATGGGCGGTCACGCCCGCGGCGACGTGGCCAGCCGCATCGCGGTCGAGGCGCTGCGCGACACCTACTACGAAGCGCAGCGCTCGGAGCCGCTGCCGGAGGCGCTGCGCGTCTCGGTCGAGCTCGCCAACGAGGCCGTGTACCGCGAGAGCCGACTTTCGGCGGGCGATGGGCAGATGGGGACGACGCTCACCGCGCTGGTCATCCGCGATCGCGACGCGTTCCTGGCTCACGTGGGCGACAGCCGCGCATTCCTCGTGCGTGGCCGGCAGATCCGTCAGCTGACCGAGGATCACTCGCTCGTCGCCGAGCTCGTCCGCGACGGCGTGCTGAGCTCGGCGGAGGCCGAGCACCATCCGAACGCGCACGTGATCCTGCGCGCGCTGGGCATCGCCGAGCAGGTGACGGTCGAGGTGCAGGGCCCTCTGCCGCTCCGCAGCGGGGACACCCTGGTGCTGTGCACCGACGGGCTCACGCGGCAGGTGCGTCCACACGAGATCCGGCGGCTCGCGCAGATTCGACCGCCGAGCCGAGCCTGCGAGCGGCTCGTGTCGCTGGCGAACGAGCGCGGGGGCCCTGACAACATCACCTTGCAGCTGATCCGGTTCGAACCGCGGACGTTTCTGCCCACCCTGCTGACCCGCCGGTTCTGGTAGCCCGCTCGCCGGTCCCGCTCGGCGCCCGCCGTCGCGGCCACCCGCCGGCTTTGCCATAATCGAGCCTCATGCTCGAGGTGTCCGGGCTCGTCAAGGCGTTCGGCAGCCTCCGCGCGGTCGACGGCGTCGATCTCGTGATCGACCGCGGCACCATCACCGGGCTCATCGGCCCCAACGGCGCGGGCAAGACGACGCTCTTCAATCTGATCGCCGGCGGGCTCGAGCCCGAGGCCGGGACGATTCGCTTCATGGGCGAGCGCATCGACCGGCTCACGCCCGATCGCATCTTCACCAGAGGCCTCGCGCGCACGTTCCAGGTGCCGCGGCCCTTCCCGCAGATGACGGTGCTGGAAAACCTCATGCTGGTGCCGCTGCGCCAGGCGGGCGAGCGGTTCTGGAACAACTGGACGCGCGCCGGCAGCGTGCGCGGCGAAGAGCGGCTCGCGCGCGAGCGCGCCCTCGAGGTGCTCGAGCTGTGCGACCTCGCGGACAAGGCGGCCGAGCTCGCCGGGCGGCTTTCAGGCGGGCAGCAGAAGCTCCTCGAGCTGGCGCGCGTGCTGGTCGCCGAGCCGAAGCTGATCCTGCTCGACGAGCCGGCGGCGGGGGTCAACCCGGTGCTGCTCGAGACGCTCGTGGACCGCATCGTGCGACTCAACCGGCGCGGCGTGACGTTTCTCGTGATCGAGCACAACATCGATCTGGTGATGGCCGTGTGCCAGCCGATCGCCGTCATGGCGCAGGGGCGGTTGATCTATCACGGCGACGCGACGGGCGTGCGCAAGGACCGCCGGGTGCTCGACGCCTATCTGGGCGACATGCCCGCGTGAGCGTCCGGCGTCAGATCCGGCCGCAGGTTGTGTCGGGGACGGGGCGCGAACGGCGGCGCAGCTCGTAGATTGCCGACGCGTGGACGACCTCGTCGAAGGCGGCGCGCATCGCCGCCTCGAACTCTCGCATCTCCGGTGGGTCGAAGATCCGCATGCTCGGGTAAACCATTTGCAGGAAGAGCGGGTCGGTCCAGCTTCGGTCGATCACGATCCACCGGGCGTCTCTGATCACGCGAAGACAGACGTCACGATACTGCTCGGCCGTCGTGTGTCCCGGTAGCATCACCGCCATCGGCGCGGCGTGCGCGCGCGCGGTGAGGTACGGCAGCATCGGGCTGTACGGGTAGAAGAAGAACCGGTCGGTGGTCGGCGTACGCTCGACGCGGGACACGAGCGCCGCGACCGCCTCGATCCACGGCGAGGGCGGGCCGAGGAACACGCCGCGCGCCGCAGCAACCGGACGCAGCGAGGCTGTGGCGATGGGCACGATCTGCGTGTACGCCGCGGATCCCATGACCACGGCGCCGAGCGCGATCAGTCCGATCACGACCGCGCGGCGCGTGGGGCGCTCGAGGCGACGGAGAAGCTGCTGGGTCGCCAGGGCGAACATCGGGCATGCGAGCGGAAGGACGAAGTTGATGTGCGTCACGTCCGGTCGTGGGAACGCGCTCGGCACCGCGACGAGTGCCAGCGCCAGGGCGCCGCGAAAGACCGGCTCGCGCCAGAGCGCCTGTCGATCGAGCACCGCGGCGAACCCTGCGAGCAAGAACGTGATCTGAAGAAACACCACCGCCGGAAGCTGGTGCGGCGCCGCGAAGGCGCCGAAGCTCACGATCTCGATGTCGCTGTAGTGGCGCAGCGGGAACACGATCGTGTCGTAGAAGGCGGCAGCGATCGATCCGGTCACGCCGAGATAGGCCAAGCTGGCGAGGGGAAACACCGCCGCGCCGCCGATTACCGAGAGCACGGCGCGCCGCCGACCGGGGCACGTCGCGGCGAGCCCGAGCGCGGCCAGACACTGAACGGCGCCCTGCGTCGGCGTCATCATCGCCGCGATCCCAGCGAACAGCCCGGCCAGCAGCCACGCGGCGGCGCCGTCGCGGCCGGTGCCACCCACCACGGAGGCGCGCCGGGTTACCGCTGACCCTTCGAGGCTCGTGAGCGCCGACAGGAGGGCGACGGCCGAGGCCATCGACGCCGCCGTCGCGAACCAGTGATGGCTGACGATGGTCCAGACGCCCTGCGACTGCACGACCCACGTCACGACCAGCAGCACGGCGAGTATCGGATTTCGGCAAGTCACGCGCGTCGCCACGTAGGTCAGCGCCGCGATGGCCACGATCACGCCGATCGCGAGCACGCGTATCGAGGCGAAGCTCGAGCCGACCAGCTGCATCCAGGCCGCGCCGATCAGAAAGCTTCCGGGCGGCACGAACTCGAAGAAGTCGCCGTAGAGCCGCTCGCCCCTGAGGATCTTGTCCGCGGCATTCAGCACAATGCCTTCGTCGCCGAACCACTGGACGTAGCGGAAGAACGGCGCGCAGACGGCCACGGTGCACAGCATGGTGACCATGAGGGCGAGCCGATCGAGCGCGCGGCCGCGACTCCGCGAGGGAAGCGTCTGCGGCTCGGTAAGTGGCTCGGTGGTCAGCAGCGCGGTCACGGTGTCACGAGTCCCACGTTCGAGTCTGACACGGTGGTCGGCGGCGCCCAAAAAATCGATCCGCGTCGAAACTCGGCTACTATCCGTGGCCTGGAGTCGCATGAGCCATCTGCACGTCAGCGATCTCGTCGCCGCGTATGTCCGGGGGCTCCCGGTCATTCACGGCGTGTCGATCGAGGTCGATCGGCGAGAGATCGTCACGCTCATCGGGCCCAACGGCGCCGGCAAAAGCACGCTGCTGAAGGCGATCGCCGGATTGATCGCGTGCGAGGGTGGGCGCGTGCGCCTGGACGGTCGAGACGTGACGGCCCTGCCCGCGCACGAGGTCGTCACGGCGGGGATCGGCTTCGTGCCGCAAACCGGCAACGTCTTCACGACGTTGACCGTTCACGAAAACCTCACGGTGGGCGCGCACGTGGTTCGTGGCGCGTTGACCGAGCGCCTCGACCGGGCCTACGGCTTGTTCCCGCCCCTGGCCGCGCGGCGCGCGCTCCGGGCCCGCACGCTGTCGGGCGGCGAGCGGCAGATGCTCGCGATCGCGCGGGCCCTGATGACGGAACCGACCTTGCTCATGCTGGACGAGCCGACTGCCGGCCTCGCGCCGCTCGTGGTCGACGAAGTGTTTCGCCGCCTTCGCCGGCTCGCGGAAAGCGGGATCGCCGTCTTGATGGTGGAGCAGAACGCGAAGGCGGCGCTGCGGATATCCGATCGCGGCTACGTGCTGGCCGAGGGTCGCACCCGCGTTGCCGGGCCGGCGCGCGAGCTGCTCGACGACCCGGGCGTGGCCGAGGCGTTTCTCGGGGGCCGACGGATCAGCGCGCGGCCGTCCGGCTGATTCGTCGCGCCGGCAAGGTCCGGCGAGACACGAGCCCGGCGATCCACTTCACCGAGCGCCGCGCTCGGGCGGCGACCATCGGCAGCGGTAGCTGCTTGTAGTCGTCGTTGAACACCTCGAAGCTGTAGTCGCCGCGATAGCCCATGTCGTCGAGCTTTCGCACCAGCGCGCCGACGTCCTCGCTGTGGACGCCCTCGCCGGGAAACACGCGGTAGTGGCGCGCGGTCTCGATGCGATCCTCGCGCGAGCGCGTCTCCTGCCACAGAAAGTCCGAGAGCTGCACCAGGAAGATCTTGGCGGGATCGATGTCGTCGACCGCGCCGGCGCCGGCACCGTGGGCGAGGACGTGATAGGAATCGATGCAGAGGCCGAGGTTCGCGCGCTCGGCCGCGCGCACGATGTCCCATGCCTGGCCCAAGAGGCTCACGTGCCGGCCCCACGAGAGCGCCTCGTAGGCGACGCGGATCCCGAACGGTACCGCCAGCAGCGCCAGCTTGCGCAGATCGCGGATGAGCGCGTCCTGATCTCCGGTGGCGTGCGCGGACGTCGACGAGCACACCAGCAGCACGCGTGACCCCAGCGCGCGGCACATCTCGAGCATGGCCTTGGCCACGTCGACCTTGTAGGCGTGCAGGTGACCCGACAGCCCCTCGAAGTCGCGCAGCACCTGAAAGCCGGTGACCGCGAGACCGCTCTCGCGCACCGCTCGTACGGGGGCCTCTTCACCCGCTGGATGACCGACGACGTCCCCTGCGTTCAGCATGACCTGCGTGAAGCCGGCGTCGCGGACTGCGCGGAGCTTGGCTTCGAGCGGCCCCGCCAAGGTGATCGTGTCCATGCCGAACTGGTCGATGTTCACAGATGGCTCACGACGAGCTCGAACGTGACGCTGCCGAGATACTGCTGCGTCAGCGCGCCCTTGTCGCTCGGCTGCACCGAGCCTCGATCGACGAACACGATGCCGCGCTCGGCCAGCGCGCGCACCGCCGCCGGCACGTCGCGCGCGCCGAGCCCCACGCGGACCAGCCCCTCCTCCCAGCCCGCGGCGTCCGGCGCCGAGGGCGGCTCGATCAGCTGCAAGTAGAACGAGTGACACGGGCTCTCGAGCAGGGTGCCGTTGGGCAGCACGCCGAAATACCGGCCGTGAGGCAGCGCGGCGAACCCGAAGAGCGCTCCGTAGAAGTCCAGCCAGTCGCGAGTCCGCTCGGGCAGGATCGCCTGGACGACGCCGAACCAGTGAAGGCCTGCGAGCGCCGGTGGCTTCGGCGCGACCCCGGCGAGCGGCACGAAGTCGACGTCGTAGATCGAAAAGTCGCGGTAGCGGTCGACGAAGTAGATCAGGCTGTCGCCGACGCCGTGGACGCCGGGGATGTTGAGCTCCATGGCCGCGGCGTGCGGTTCGAGCTCCCAGGCTCCGAGATCGACCGAGTGTCGATACGCAAACCCGGCGTCGCGCACGCGGAGCGCGATCGCGGCCAGCACGGGCGGGCCGGGCGGCGCCCCGTGCGAATTCACGATCACGTTCATATCGCCCTGCCGATACAGCACGACCTCGCGCGAGCGATGGCGCGCGACGGCGGCAAAGCCCATCTGCTGCAGGAGGGCGCCGAAGGCCTGGGGCTGGGCGGTGGCGTACTCGACGAACTCGATACCGTCCACGCCCAGCGGATTGGACGGCTCAGGAATGACCTCGGCGGCATGACGGCGGCGCATGGCGCGATGGCCCGAATTTAACATGATCGTCAATTCCGTCCAAGGCGCTCGGGGGCGCTCGCGCTATCCTCGGGCCGTGAGCCGGGCCATGCGCAAGCCGAAGGCGCCCGAAGCGAACCGGGCGCGCATCCTCCAGGCGGCCATCGACGAGTTCGCCGCGCGCGGCTTCAAGGGCGCCAGCATGGACGCGATCGCGGCGCGCACCCATACGACGCGCGCGCTGATCAACTACTACTTCGGCGGCAAGGAGAAGATCTACCGCGCGGTGCTCGAGCACGTGTACGGCGAGATCCGGCAGGCGGAGGACCGCCTCGCCCTCGATCATCTCTCGCCGACGGAGGCGATCCGGCGCATCGTCGAGTTCACCTACCACTACTACCTCGATCACGAGGGCTTCGTGCGGCTGGTCGTGGCCGAGAACCAGGCGCGGGGCCGACACCTGCAGAAATCGCGGATGATGCGCTCGCTCAACCGATCGATCATCGACACGCTGCGGCGCGTGCTCGAGCGCGGCCAGCGGGAGGGCGCCTTCCGGCGTGACGTCGACGCCACCGAGATCCACAAGGCGATCGCGGCGCTCGGCATGTTCAACGTCACCAACCAGTACACGTTTTCCGCTATCTTCCAGGCAGACATGGGCGCGAAAGGCGATGTCGCCGGACGCTGCGCGACGGTAACCGACATGATCCTCAGATACGTCGAGAAGCAGGCCCGCGCGTGATCGGCCAGGCGATCGCGGACGGCATCCTCACCGGGGCGATCATCGCGCTCGGCGCGATCGGTGTGACGTTCACCCTGGCCATCATGCGATTCGCCAACTTCGCGCACTCCGAGCTGCTGACGTGGGGCGCCTACATGGCGCTGGTGGTCGTCGCGTTCGCCGGCCCCGGCACGCCGACCGGCCCGTTCTCGTTCGGCTGGCAGCTGCTCGCGGCGGCGCTCGTCGCCGCCGTGCTGACGGGACTGGCCGCGTGGGCCGTCGATGCGCTCGTGTTTCGGCGGCTGAGGCGGCGCGGCGCGTTGCCGCTCACACTGGTGTTCGCCGCGTTCGGTGCGGCGCTCGTCATGCGCCACCTGGTCGTCCTGATCTGGGGCCACGAGTCGCACTACTACACGCGCGAGCTGCAAATCGCGGTCGAGCTCTTACCCGGCGTGCGCATGCTGCCCGATCAGATGTTCATCGTGGGCCTGGCGCTGGCGGCCATGCTCGCGCTGCACGTGTTCCTCGCCCGAAGCCGCACCGGCATCGCGATGCGCGCGATGGCGGAGAGTCCGGCGCTCGCGCAGGTCTGCGGCATCGAGGTCGAGGCCGTGGTGCGCCTGACATGGATCATCTCGGGCGCGCTGGCCGCGTTCGCCGGTGTCTTTCTCGGCCTGACGCCGCAGCTTCATCCCGAGATCGGATTCAACCTGCTGCTGTCGCTGTTCGCGGCCGCGATCCTCGGCGGCGCGGGCAATCTCGCCGGCGCCGTGGTCGGCGGCTTTCTGGTGGGGCTCGCCGAGAACGTGTCGCTCCTCGTGATCAGCCCCGGCTACAAGGGCGCGATGCCGTTCCTGCTGCTGCTCGCGATCTTGATCGTGCGGCCGCAGGGCATCTTCGGCGACCGGAGCTAGATGCTCTCCTACCTGGTGTTCTTCGCGTGCATCGTGTTGATCCTCGGTGTCCTCACCCTCGCGTTGAATCTGCAGTGGGGCTTCACCGGGGTGTTCAACGCCGGCGTCGTCGGCTTCTACGCGATCGGCGCCTACACGCACGCGATCCTCACCGCGGCGCCGCAGCCGCAGTACGTCGGAAACTTCGGCCTGCCGTGGCTCGTCGGGGTGCTGGCGGCAATGGCGGCGACGGCGCTCGCGGGCTGGCTGATCGGCCTCGTCACGATTCGCCTGCGCGGCGACTACCTCGCGATCGCGACGTTCGGCGTGGCCGTCTCGATCCAGCTCGTCACCTTGAACTGGGAGCGGCTCACCGGCGGCCCTCAGGGGCTCACGCGCATCGGCAAGCCGCTCGCGCGGCTCTTCGACACGCCGTTCGCCTTCAACCTCTGGTTCCTCGGCCTGATGGTCGTGGTGATGGCGCTGGTCTACTGGGCGCTCGAGCGCATCTTGCGATCGCCCTGGGGCCGCGTGCTGCGGGCGATTCGCGAGGACGAGACCGCCGCGATCGCGCTCGGCAAGAGCGCCCGCCGGTTCCGGATCGAAGCGTTCGTGCTGGGCTCGGCGCTCATGGGGCTCGCCGGCGCGCTCTACGTCAGCTTCATCGGCTTCGTCAGCCCGTTCGATTTCCTGCCGATCGTCACGTTCCAGGTCTGGGCGATGCTGATCGTGGGCGGCAGCGGCAACAACCGCGGCGCCCTGCTCGGCGCGCTGGTCGTGTGGGCGATCTGGGCGGGCTCCGGCGTGCTGGTCAGCAAGCTCGTGCCGCCGAGCCGCGCCGCGCAGGGCGCCGCGATCCAGGTGATCCTGATCGGCCTGCTCCTGATGCTGGCGCTGCTCTTCCGCCCGCGCGGCCTGATCGGCGAGGCGGCGGTTGTCTCGCGCCACGTGAACGATTAGCCGCAGACTCGAACTCTTTCCCGGCGATGGCAGGATCTTTGGGCTGATTGTCATTGCCGCCATCTCCCGGCAATGAGATAACTCGCCCGCGTCCACGTGAAGGAGGCGGCGATGAGTCCTCGTCGCGTCGTGATGGTCGCGATGCCGTGCGCCGAAGTGGTCGAGATCGGCGGCGTCCTGGACATCTTTTACGCCGTCAACGAGCGTCTGGCTCAAGCGGGCACGCCCCACCGCGGTTACGCTGTCGAAGTCGTGTCGCCGGTCCTGACGGTCAACGCGTGGCCGGGACTACGACTGGTGGCCGAACGCTCGCACCGCTCCGTGCGTGGCCCCATGGACACGCTCATCGTCACGGGCGTCGATCGTCCGGACGACGCCCGTCGTGATCCCGAACTGATCCGCTGGCTGGCGAAGACGGCGCCTCGCGCCCGCCGGATCGTCGGCCTCTGCACCGGAACGTTCGTGCTGGCCGAGGCAGGATTGCTCGACGGCCGTAGCGCCACCACCCACTGGGCGTTCTGCGACGACCTCGCGCGCCGCTTCCCGGCCGTGACCGTCCAGCGCGACCCCATCTTCGTACGTGACGGCGCCATCTACACCTCGGCCGGCGCGACCGCCGGCGTGGATCTGGTGCTCGGGCTCGTGGAGGAAGACCTGGGCCGTCGCCTGGCGCTTGCGGTGGCGCAGTGGATGGTGGTGTTTCTCAAGCGGCCCGGCGGCCAGGCGCAGTTCAGCGCCCAGCTCTCTACGCAGCTGGCGGAGCGCGAGCCGCTGCGCGAGCTCCAGACGTGGATCCTCGAGCATCCCGGCGGAGACCTCTCGGTTGATGCCCTCGCGCGGCGCGTGGCGATGAGTCCGCGGAATTTCTTTCGCGTGTTCGTTCGCGAGGTCGGCATGACGCCCGGCCGCTTCGTCGAGCGAGCCCGCGTGGAAGCCGCTCGACGGCTGCTCGAGGAGACGTCGCGTGGCGTGGTGAACGTCGCGACCGCGTGCGGATTCGGCGGCCCCGAAACGATGCGCATCGCGTTTCGGCGCACGCTCGGCGTCAGCCCCAAGGGCTACCGGAGTCGGTTCTGTACGACGTCGTTGTCGTAGATCTCGTCCGTTTCCTGATCGCTGTGGGGTTGCCGCTGTGGCTCGCGGCGGAAGAGCTGGTGCGTTCCCGCCTCGTGACGACCTCGAGAAGGAGCAAACACCATGAGTCAGGCGACCGCAATTCGCAAACCCGACATCGACGATCTTCGTTCCGCCCTGCGGGGAGCGGTGCTGCTTCCGGAGGACGCCGGCTATGACGAGACGCGGCGGATCTTCAACGCCATGATCGACCATCGCCCGGCGTTGATCGCCCGCTGCGCGGGCGCCGCGGACATCGTCACGTGCGTCGAGTTCGCGCGGGCTCTGGGTCTCGAGGTCTCGATGCGCGGCGGCGGCCACAACGTATCGGGTAAGGCCGTGTGTCACGGCGGCTTGATGATCGACCTCGCCGGCATGAAGAGCGTGCGCGTGGATCCTCGGCGCCGTACGGTTCACGCCGAGCCCGGCCTGACGTTGGCTGAGCTCGACCGCGACTGTCAACGGTTCGGCCTGGCGACGCCCACCGGAATCGTCTCGCCGACCGGCATCGCCGGGCTGACGCTCGGCGGCGGCATCGGGTGGCTTGGCGGCAAGCACGGGCTCGCGTGCGACAACCTGATATCGGTCGACATCGTCACCGCCGACGGCAAGCTGTTGACGGCCAGTGAGACCGAGCATCCCGACCTCTTCTGGGCGGTGCGCGGCGGCGGGGCCAACCTGGGCGTCGTCACGTCGCTCGAGTATCGACTGCACGAGATCGGACCTGTGCTCGGCGGTGCGGTCGCGTGGCCGCTCGATCAGGCGAAGCGCGTCTTGCGGTTCTATGGCGAGTTCGCCCAGGCGGCGCCCGATGAGCTATGCGCGAATGCCGGATTTGCGACCGCCGAGGATGGAACGGCGGTGCTCGGGATCGCGGTGGCCTGGATCGGGCCGCTGGATACCGGCGAGCGCGTATTGAAGCCGTTGCGATCTCACGGGAGCCCGCTGGCCGATGCCGTCCTGCCGATGAGCTTCATCGATCTGCAGAGAGGCGGAGACTCGGCCTTTCCGCCGGGCCGTCGCCACTACTGGAAGGCCGGCTTTCTGCGCCGGCTGAGCCCTGAGGCGATCGACGTGCTCGTGCACTTCGCCGCCACACTGCCCAGCCCTCAGACGCAGATCGGGCTCCAGCAAATGCACGGCGCGGCCGCGCGCGTCTCGTCGACCGCGACGGCATTTGCCCATCGGCACGACCAGTGGGATTGCTTGATGCTCACCCAGTGGGATCGGCGCGACGACGACGAGCAGAACATTCGGTGGACTCGAGACCTCTACGCTCGGATGGAGCCGCACCTCGAGCGCGCCGTGTACGTGAACGACCTCGGCGGCGACGAAGGCGATCGCATTCGCTCCGCCTACGGCGCGAACTACGACCGACTGGCCGCCGTCAAAGCCAAGTACGACCAGACCAATTTCTTTCGCTGGAATCAGAACGTGACGACGGCGAGCTGACGACACCGGCTGCTTCCGTACGACTTGGCCCCCGCATGGGCCGACCCGCGAGGCGGCGGTTGTCTCGCGGCACGTGAACGATTAAGCTCCCTCCTGCTGTCCACCGGCCACCGGATCAGTGCGCCGCGCGACGCCGCGGGTCTGGCCGCGGCCGATCGCGGCGCCGCGATATGAGTCATACAAAGAGGAAGGCCAACATGGAACGACCAACCCGAGGAGTCATCGCAGTTGCCGTGGCGCTGATGGCGGGCGTGCTGTCCGCGGAGATCGCGGCCGCGCAAAACTGCCCGGTGAAGATCGGCGGGATCCTGCCGCTGACCGGCTCGATGGCGCCGATCACCAAGAAGATCGCGCAGTCGGCGGAGCTGGCGATCGAGCATGTCAACCAGGGCGGCGGCATCAAGGGCTGCCCCGTGCAGTTCATCCTGCGCGACGACCAGGGACAGCCGACGGTCGGCGTGGACGCCGCCAAGTTCCTGGTCGAGGTCGAGCGCGTGCCCGCCTTCACCGGCACGATCTCGTCGGGCGTCACCGGGCCGATCATTTCCTCGGTGACGGCGCCGTCCAAGGTGGTGCAGATCACGTGCTGCTCGACGGCGAGCCCGTTCACGCTCGACGGACGGAGCGGCGGCTACTTCTTCCGCACGATCCCCACCAGCAAGACCCAGGCGTACGCGACCGCCTCGGAGACCGCCCGGCGGGGCATGAAGAAGACCGTGATCATTTACATCAATACCGACTTCGGCACGGACATGCTGCGCTTCTACAAGGCGGCGGTCGCCAAGCTCGGCGGCGAGGTGATCGGCGAGGTGCCGTACAACGACAACCAGCCGAGCTATCGCGCCGAGGTCACCCGCGCGCTCGCCGCCAAGCCCGAGTCGCTCTTGCTGATCGGCTTTCCGAAGGACGCGGTCACGATCGTGCGCGAGTGGCTCTCGCTCGGTGGGACCAAGACCATCGCGCTGAACAATTCCATGCGCACGATGGATTTCGTCAACGGCGTCGGCGCGAAGTTCGTAGAAGACGTGTTCGGCATGGACAACGCGCAGGTAGCCGGCCCGCACGTCGACGCCTTCAACAAGGCGTTCGAGGAGAAGTTCCAGGCCGACACCAAGGGGCCGGGCGTGCACACGCAGTACGACGCGCTCATGGTGATGGCGCTCGCGATGAACATCGCGAAGGACCTCACCGGCCCTTCGATCAAGGACTCGGTGCGCCGCGTGCACACCCCGAACGGCGCGCCGGTCGGCACGGGGCCGGCGGAATACAAGAAGGCGCTGGAGCTCATCAAGGCCGGCAAGCCGATCAAGTACTTCGGCGCAACCGGCCCGATCGAGTTCGACGCCAACGGCGACGTGACCGGCCCGGCTCTCGTGTGGAAGATCAAGGACGGCCAGATCGTGACCGATCGCATCATCACCATCGAGGACATGCAGGCGCTGTTCAAGAAGGTCGAGAACTGAGCGAGTCCATGAAGCTAGCGTGTGACCGAGGGGCGCCACGGCTTCGCCGGGGCGCCCCGAACGCCGGGGGGCTTGGGGGGCGCTCGAAGCCCCCCATGTACTGATTTGTCCCTCTCGCACTGCGCGACCGCCGAGTGCGCCGTGCCGGCGCGCCGCGCCTACGCGTTTCTCTCCGACGGGCTGGCCGTCGGCCGCTGGGCGCTCGGGTCGTTCGCGGCCCGCAAGGTGGGTCCCAATCTCTTCCGCGGACGATCCCTCTTCGACGGCACGGAAGTGCTCTATCGGCCGGTCGGCGATGCGACCCGACTGATCGTGGACTACCATGTTGGAACGAGCCCGAAGGCGCTCGCGCCGCGCGTGATGGCGCGGGTGGTGCCGGGCGAAGCGACCGGACGCGACAAGGGCTCGTGTCTGGTCACGCTCGTCGCGTGGCGCGACGCGTCGATGAGCCAGGCACGCTGGGAGCGGCTGATCGCGTGCCACGAGGTGGAGATCCGATTGGTGCAGGCGCTGCTCGCCCAGAGAGACGCATCGTGATCGATCTGGCGCACTGCCGCGCGCTCGACGCTCGCGACCCCCTGCGGGCCCTGCGCGACCGCTTCGCCCGGCCCGCCGAGGACACCGTGTACCTCGACGGCAACTCGATCGGCGCGATGCCCGCGGATGCGGCGGCGCGCGTCGAGCGCGTGATGCTCGATGGCTGGCGCGACGCCCGGCGGCGCGGCTGGAACCGCTACGACTGGCTCGAGAAGCCCTGGACCATGGGCGAGGGCCTGGCGCACATCCTCGGCGCCGGCAAGGGCGACGTCGTCTTCTGCGACAACACCACGATCAATCTCTACAAGATCCTGGGCTACGCATGGCAGCTCGACCGCGCGCGCCCCGTGATCGTGACGGAAACGCTCAATTTCCCGACCGACACGTACGTCGCGGAAGGGCTGACGCGCTTCGCGGGCGGCGACGCCTCGGTCCGCCGCATCGACAAGCCGAATGAGCTCGACGCCGCCCTCGACGGCGACGTCGGCGTGCTCTACCTGAGCTACGTCGACTACCGGACGAGCCGGCGCTGGAACATGGCGGAGGTCAACAAGCTGGCCCGCGCCCGCGGCGTCCTGACCTTATGGGATTGCTCGCACGCGGCCGGCGCCGTCCCGGTCGATCTGGCGGGCGCCGGCGCCGATTTCGCCGTCGGCTGCGGCTACAAGTACCTCTGCGGCGGCCCGGGTGCGCCGGCCTGGCTCTACGTGCATCCGCGCCATCAAGACCGCGCCTGGCCGATGATCGCCGGCTGGATGGGGCACGTGGACGTGTTCGCGTTCGCGCCG
This sequence comes from Candidatus Methylomirabilota bacterium, assembly GCA_035275385.1. Classification (GTDB taxonomy): domain Bacteria; phylum Methylomirabilota; class Methylomirabilia; order Rokubacteriales; family CSP1-6; genus AR31. The sequence continues at coordinate 14,804 of DATEMW010000233.1, forward strand.
ACCTACGAGCCACTCCAGGGCGTGCGGCGCCATCTGACCGGCACGCCCGGCATCATCGCCAACGAGGCGATGGCGGCCGCGGTCGACATCTGGCGCGACGTGAAGCGCGACGACCTCGCGTGGAAGCATCGCTCGCTCTCCGAGCTGACGATCGCGCTCCTCGAGCAGGAGTGCGGCAAGCTCGGCGTCACGGTGACGTCGCCGCGCGACTACGACGAGCAGGGTGGTCACATCGGGTTCAGTCATGCCGGTGCCGGCTCGGTCTGCGAGGCGCTGCTCGAGCACGGGGTCGTGAGCTCGTTCCGCAAGCCGGACGTCGTCCGCTTCGGCATCTCGCCCGTGGCCATCAGCCACGAGGACGTCTGGGTCGCCGTGTCCCGGCTTCGTCACGTGCTCGAGACCGAGGTGTGGCGCGAGCCCCGGTTCAAGAAGGTCTCGGTCTGATGCGAGGCTCGGTCTGATGCGCGCCCGGCTGGCCGCCGACATCGGCGGCACGTTCACCGACGTGGTCCTCGAGAGCCCGACGGGCCGCGACACCGTGAAGGTGCTGACGACGGCGGCGCCCGAGGTCGGCGTGCTCGAGGGCGTTCGCCGCGTGCTCGCGACGGCCGGCCTTCCGCCGTCGGAGGTTTCGGTCTTCGTCCACGGGACCACTCTCGCCACGAACGCGCTCATCGAGCGCAAGGGCGCCAGGACCGCGTTCGTCACGACCGAGGGGATGCGCGACATCCTCGAGATGGGCTACGAGAAGCGCTTCGAGCAGTACGACGTCTACATGGAGCGGCCGCTGCCGCTCGTCCCTCGCCCGCTGCGTTTCACGGTACGCGGGCGGCTCGACGGCCGAGGCCGAGCCCTGCGCGATCTGGACGAGAGCGAGGTGCGCGCGGTCGGCAAGCGGCTCGCCGCCGAGCGGGTCGGCGCGGTCGCGGTCGGCTTCATGCACGCCTATGCGTGGCCGCAGCACGAGCAGCGCGCCGCCGAGATCCTGCGCGCCGAGCTGCCGGCCGACG
>DATEMW010000234.1:0-2500 GCA_035275385.1 Candidatus Methylomirabilota bacterium
CACTAAGCTGTCGGCCACATCATCCATCGCCGTGTGAGTCCGTCAAGAGGAGGGTGGCATGCCAACCATCGCGTCCGTCGACAAGCTCTTCAGCCAAGCGGTCGAGTCCAAAGCCATGCCCGGCATCGTGGCGGTCGCCGCAACGGATAAATCCACCGTGTACGAAGGCGCGTTCGGCAAGCGCGAGCTCGGCAAGGACGCGCCGATGACCGTCGACTCGGTCGTCTGGATCGCATCGATGACCAAGGCCATCACCGGGACGGCGGCCATGCAGCTGGTCGAGCGAGGCAAGCTGAGCCTCGACCGTCCGGCCAGCGAGGTCGTGCCGGCGCTCTCGTCGGCCAAGGTGCTCGAGGGGTTCGACGCTGCGGGCCAGCCTCGCCAGCGGGCGCCAAAGCGTCCGATCACCTTACGGCATCTGTTGACGCACACGGCCGGGTTCGCCTACGAGCTCTGGCGGCCGGAGATCGCCCAGTACCAGAGCGCGACGAACACGCCCGGCATCACCACGTGCGCGAACGCCGCCTTGACCACGCCGCTCCTGTTCGATCCGGGCGACCGGTGGGAGTACGGCATCAACATCGACTGGATCGGCAAGATGGTCGAGGCCGTGAGCGGTCAGAAGCTCGACCGCTATTTCCAGGACAACATCTTCGGCCCGCTCGGCATCAAGGACACCTCGTTCAAGATCTCGCCCTCGCAGCGCGCACGGCTCGCCAGCGTGCATCAGCGCGATGACAAGGGCGCGCTCGCGCCGATCGAGTTCGGACTGCCCGACGAGCCGGAGTTCCTGATGGGCGGCGGCGGACTGTACGGCACCGCCCGCGACTATCTGACGTTCACACAGATGATCCTGCAGGGTGGCACCCTGAACGGAACGCAAGTCCTGCAGCGCGACACCGTCGACCTGATGGCGCAGAATCACATCGCACCGCTCGACATTCCGAAGATCAAGACGGCCGCACCGGGGCTGTCCAACGACGTCGAGCTGTTCCCGGGCATGCGCAAGGGCTGGGGGCTCAGCTTCCTGATCAACACGCAAGACGCGCCGACCGGGCGCTCGGCCGGCAGCCTCGCGTGGGCAGGCCTCGCCAACACCTACTTCTGGATCGATCGCACGAAGCGCATCTCCGGCGTGTTCCTGTCGCAAGTGCTGCCGTTCTACGACGACACAGCCATCGACCTCTTCGCGAAGTTCGAGACCGAGGTGTATCGCGCGCTCCGCTAGCGCGCGTCAGGACCTTGAGGAGAGCGAGAGCGTAGAGCGCGCCAGACGCGCTCGGGCGTGAGGGGAAGCTCGCGAAGCCGTACGCCGGTGAGCCGCGCCAGCGCATTGGCGACGGCGGGGCTGACGGGGATGAGGCTACCTTCACCGGCGCCCTTGGAGCCGAACGGGCCGCTGCCGTCCGCGTTCTCCACGAAGTGACACTGGAGCTCCGCCGGCGTGTCGTCGGCGCGGGGCACGCGGTACACGAGCATCGTGCCGTTCAGCAGGTGGCCGTCCGCGTAGAGCATCTCCTCGAGCAGCGTGTGGCCCAGCCCCTGCACGACGCCGCCCTCGTCCTGCCCCTCCAGCGTGAGCGGGTTGATTGCGCGCCCGACGTCGGCCACCGATACGTAGCGCTCGACGCGCACGGCGCCCGTCTCCTCGTCGACGCTCACCTCGGCGGCGCCCACCGCCATCTCCCAGAACGGCGTGCTGCCGCCGAGCGGCGCCGCGGTGCGGCCCGGCGCCACGACGCCCCGGCCGATCAGCTCGCCGCCGGCCATGCCGAAGCGGTCGCGGAACAGGTCCGGATACGACGCGCGCCGGTCGTCCGCCACCGCGTGGCCGTCCTCCAGATGTATCGCGGCGACCGCAGTGTCCAGGCGCCGCGCGCCGAGCCGCAGGAGCTCCGCGCGTACCTCCTCGGCGGCCTCCATCACCGCGCGGCCGACCATCGTCGTCGAGCGGCTCGACGTCGTGCTCTGGTCGTAGGGCGTGAGCGCGGTGTCGGGCCCGGGCACGTGCACGCGCTCGAGCGGCACCGCCAGCACCTCGGCCGCGATCTGCGCCATCACGGTGCGCGCGCCCTGGCCCATCTCGACCGCGCTCGCGAGCACCGTGACGCTGCCGTCGGCGAACAGGCGCACGATCGCCTCCGACACCGAGGGCGCGATCGAGGCCTTCATCATCATCGCGACGCCGCGGCCGCGGTCGGCGGCGGCGGCCTGGCTCCAGGCGATGGCCTCCGCGGCGCGCGAGAGGCTCTCCTCGAACTTGCCGTCGATCGGCGTCTCGCCGGGGACGAACTCCTCGCCGTGGGCGAGCAGGTTCTGGCGGCGGAGCTCGACGGGATCGCGGTCGATCCGGTGCGCGGCCTCGTCCACGAGCGACTCGACCGCCCACGCGAGCTGGGGCACGCCGAAGCCGCGGAACGCGCTGCCCGGCGTGGTGTTGGTGTAGACGGCGTCGCTGTGCAGGTGCACGTGGGGCACCCGGTACGGCCCGGTGACGGTG
>DATEMW010000235.1:0-5243 GCA_035275385.1 Candidatus Methylomirabilota bacterium
AAGACCCATACTGGCCGCCGCCCGTTGCCCACTCATCCCTGGATACGTGAGATCGATGCCGACATCCGCCGCCGTGAACGCACAACAGGGAGGACCTTTTCACGTCGCAGTGACGGGGGACCTATTCACTGACCAGCGACAGCCGCCGGGCCGCCAAATCCTGTACGATTGCGGGGAACGGGGGACCGCCATGTCACTCAGATTCGGAGTTTTCGATCACATCGAGCCGGTGCCTGGTCAGCGCCTCGACCAGATCTACCGCGAGCGGCTGGTTCAGATCGAGCGTCTCGACCGCTCCGGCTTCTACGCCTACCACCTGGCCGAGCACCATACGCCCGCGATCCATAGCCTGGCGCCGTCGCAGAACGTGTTCCTCGGCAGCGTCGCGCAGTGTACGACGCGCATGCGCTTCGGCCCGTGCGTCTACGTGCTGCCGCTGCACCATCCGCTCCGGCTGATCGAGGAGATCAGCATGCTCGACAACCTGAGTGGCGGACGGCTCGAGATCGGCGTCGGCCGCGGCGGCGTGATGGAAGCGTTCTTCTGGGGCCAGGAAGCCGATCCCGAGATCAACTACGCGCGCTATCGCGAAACGCTGGCGATCATGCGTGAGGGGCTCAGTCACGACCTCCTGACGTACTCCGGACACTTTCACAGCTTCGAGAACCTGCCGATGTACCTGCGGCCGCTGCAGAAGCCGTATCCGCCGCTCTGGTACATGCGCAATCCGGTGACGGCAGCGACGGAAGGCATGCACACGATCATCGTGGGCTCGATCGACGGGCTCGCTGTCGCGGTCCCGCGGTATCGCGCCGCGTGGGAGGAGCATCAGGGCTCCGGCACGCTGACGGTGCAGGGCCACGAGCCGATGATCGGTCTGGTCGTCCATCTGGTCGTGGCCGAGACCAACGAAGACGCGATGCGGATCGCGCGGCCCGCGTGGGAGAAGTATCGCTGGAACCTCGCCGCGCCGAGGCGGCTCGAAGCCGAGAAGCGCGGGCTCACCCAGTTCATGCAGGCCAAGGACGGCTCGTTCGGCTTCGTCGGCGAGCGCCCCAAGGGCCTGCCGACGCGCGAGATGCGCCGGGACATCGATGCGGAGCTGGAGCGCTTCGACCAGGTGAAGCAGGGCTCGCATCCCAACCGCATCGGTGGCGTCGCGCTGGCCGGCACGCCGCGCGAGGTGCTCGAGTACATGGACGAGTACGTGGCGACCGGCGCGAACTACTTCGTCTGCTCGTTCCAGTGGGGCGACATCTCGCACGCCGACGCGATGCGCTCGATCGAGCTCTTCGCGACCGAGGTGATGCCCCGCTACGCGGCGACTCAGCCGGCGGCGCACGCGTAGCTCGCCGGCCTGCTCGAGCGCGAATTCGCGACGTACCGCGGGTTCGCTAGGCCGTGGCGCGCGGAATCCAGATACGCATCGCGCCGGGCTCGCGGTTCGCCCAGGCGTAGTAGGGCACGGCGGTCAGCGTCACGCGCCGGCGCGCCGCCGCGGGCGCGCCGGCCTGACGGTAGAGCTGATTCGCCCACGGCCGCGTGTCGACGGCCCAGCCGGCGGCCTTCACGAGCACGACGCCTTCCAGACGATCCGGCGTCCACACCGATTCGAGCGGCGCGGCCGTATCGATCTCGAGATCCGCGACGTGGCCGTCCGGGTTGTCGGCGGTCTCGAGGCAGTACACGAGCGGCCCTCGCTCGATCGCCACGCATCCTCGTGTCGATTCGATCCGTGGATGCGCCTCGGTCAGCCGCGCCGGCATCGGTAGGTCCAGCTCGACGACGTCGCCTCGCTTCCACGCGCGCTCGATCCGTAGGTAGCCGCCGGCGGCGAGCGTGCCGACGGCCCGGCCGTCGAGCGCGGCGCCGGCACCCTTGCACCACGCCGGCACTCGGAGGCTGAGCGTCCACGGCTTCGCGCCTGGGTCGTCGATGGTCAGCCGCACCTTGCCGTCCCAGGGATACGTGCTCTCCATACGAACCGCGACGCTTCCAACCGTGAGATCGGCAGCGATCCGCGCCGGCCCGTAGAGATGGATCTGCAGCCCCGACGCATCGCGGGTCGCGAAGTAGTGGCCGAGCGCCGCGAACGTACGCATGACGTTCGGGGGACAGCAGGCGACCAGGTGCCATTCCTTCCGGCGATTGCCGCCACGGCTCAAGAGCTCGGCGTCGCCGTTGCTCGCCAGCGGGTTTACGTAGAAGTAGAGGTCGCCCGCGAGCGAGACGCCCGAGAGGATCGCGTTGTAGAGCGTGCGCTCGATGAGGTCGGCGAAGCGCGACTCACCGGTCGCCAGCAGCATGCGCCAGCTCCACATCACGCTCGCGATCGCGCCGCACGTCTCGCAGTAGGCAAGGTCGTTCGGCAGCTCGTACGGGTGGCCGAACGCCTCCGAGTGGTGCCGGGCGCCGACGCCGCCGGTGAGGTAGAGCTTGCCCTCGACCATGTCGCGCCACTGCGTGTCCAGGGTCTCGAGCAGCACCTTGTCGCCCGTCTCGAGGTAGAGATCGGCGACACCGGTCGTGAGATAGAGCGCGCGCACGGCGTGGCCCTCGACCGTCGTCGATTGGCGCACCGGCACGCGGTCCTGGAACGAGACCGGGCTGTTGAAGCGGCCCGGTCCCAGCCAGCCGCGTCCGCGATGCTCGAGGAAGAACGCGGCGAGATCGAGATGACGGCGCTCGCCGGTCTCCCGGTAAAGCTCGGCCAGCGCCAGCTCGATCTCGGGGTGCCCGGGCGTCGCGACGCGCCGTCCGGGGCCGAAGCGCGCATGCAGATAATCGACGAAGCGCCCGGCGATCGCGAGCAGCCGATCGTCGCCGGTGGCGCGGCGATACGCGACCGCCGCCTGGATCAGGTGCCCACAGCAGTAGAGCTCGTGGCCGTGCGCGAAGTCGGTCCAGCGCTTCTCCGGCTCGGCCACCGTGTAATGCGAGTTGATATAGCCGTCGGCACCCTGGGCCGCCCCGACCAGATCGATCACCTCGTTGCACGTCGCCTGCAAGGACGGGCTCGGCACGCGCGCGATCTCGCACGCGGCGGCCTCCAGCCACTTGTAGACGTCAGAGTCCATGAAGACCGGCCCGCGATACTGGCCGCTCGAGCGGCCGCCGGCGATCCGGAGGTTCTCGAAGTTGCCGGCCTTCTCCAGCATGCGGTACCCGTGTGGAATCGCCGCGTCGCGGTTGACCGCCTGCGCGCGCGCCCACACGCCGCCGTCGATCGTGACGGCCCGCGCGTCGAGCGGCTTCCAGGTCGCGGCGGGGCTGTTCTCGGCGTCGACCTGTCCTGCCGTGCGTGGTCCTGTCATGGGTCACACCCACCCGCCGTCGACGATGTAGCTCTGGCTCGTACACGCCGAGCTATCGTCCGCGGCAAAGAACAGCACCACGCGCGCGATGTCTTCGGGAAGGAGCTTTCGCTTGAGACATTGACGCCGCATGAGCTCCTGCTCGCCTTCGGACGTGAGCCAGAGCTTGATCTGCCGCTCGGTCATGATCCAGCCGGGCACGATGCAGTTGACCCGAATGTTCATCGGGCCGAAGTCGCGGGCCAGCGCCCGCGTCAGGCCGGCCACCGCGGCCTTCGCGCTCAGATACGCTGGCATCCCGCCCTGGCCGACCAGCCACGACGTCGAGCCGAAGTTGACGATCGACCCGCCGCCCGCCGCGGCCATGTCCGGCGAGACCGCCTGGGCGGCGAAGAACTGATGGCGCAGATTGACCGCGAAGCGATCGTCCCAGTACTCGGGCGTGACGCGCTCGATCGCGTGACGCTCGTCGTGGGCCGCGTTGTTGATCAGCACGCGGACCGCGCCCAGACGACTCCGCACCTCGCCGACCGCCGACTGGAGCGCCGGGATATCGCGCACGTCGCACGGGATGAACGTCGGCGCCGGATGCCCGCGCTCCGCGATGGTCTTCACGAGCGCCTCGCTCGACGCGCGATCGATGTCCACGAACGCGACCCGGGCGCGCTGGGCGCACAGGTGCTCGACGATCGACGCGCCGATGCCGCTGCCGCCGCCGGTCACGAAGGCGACGCGGGATTCGAGGCTCGGGTACGAGGCGGTTCGGATCATGGCATCCTCCCGGCGTGGACCTTATCACCCTGCGCGCAGGCGGCGCTGGCCTCGTGCTGGCGCTCGCGGCCGGGGGCGCCGTGGCGCGCTACTGGATCGATGACAGAGGCCGGTCGCTGGATTTGCTGCGGCCGTGGACGGCGCCGGGGCAGGGCGATCGCTTCCTGGCCGCCGCGTTTCCGCTCGTGCCGTACTCGAACCGAATCCGCGCCGGCCGCTTCTCGTTCCAGGGGCGCGAGGTCACGCTTCCGCTCAATCGTCCGCCCGAGCGTCACAGCATCCACGGTCATGGCTGGCAGGTGAGCTGGACCCCGCTCGGGGTCGGTCAGCGCGAGGCCACGCTCGAGTATCGTCACGAGGCTGACTCGTGGCCGTGGACATATCGCGCGCGTCAGCACTTCGCGCTCGGCGAGAAGAGCGTATCGGTCGCGCTCAGCGTGACGAACGAGAGCGACGTGCCGATGCCGGCGGGGCTCGGCTGGCATCCGTATTTCGTGCGTACGCCGCGAACGACCTTGTCCGCGAGCGTCGAGGCGATGTGGCTGACCGACGGTGAGGTCATGCCGACCACGCTGAGCGCGCCGACGCCGGAGCTCGACCCGACGCGCGGTGTGAAGGTCGACGCCGTCGCGCTGGACAACTGCTTCACGGGATGGCGCCGTCGCGCGGTGATCGAGCGGCCCGAAGACGGCGTGCGGCTGATCATGACGGCCGAGCCGCCGCTCGACTTTCTGGTGGTCTACACGCCGCCCGGCCGGCCGTTCTTCTGTGCCGAGCCGGTGAGCCACATCACCGACGCGTTCAACCTGGCCGCGGCTGGACGCACCGACACCGGCACGCGCAGCCTCGCGCCCGGCGAAACCTTACGCGCGACGGTGACCTTGAGCGTGCAGCGTTGAGCGGCGCGCGCGGGCGTCCGCGCCGCCGAGGCGTCAGAGCCGGCGGAGCGCCGCGTCGGTCGACGCGTCCGCGGCGAAGAAGCACTCGATCCGAAGCTCGTGCAGGGTGATGTCGTAGGGCGTGCCGAGGCTCGCGAGCACGGTGAAGAAGTTGAAGCGCACATCGCCCTTCTTGAGCTCGATCGCCAGGAACGGCGCCGTCGACGCGTCGAGATCGAGCAGCTGCCACTGCTTGGGCACGTCGGGATAGGACAGAAGC